>CAYJJD010000079.1:0-11270 GCA_964370425.1 uncultured Akkermansia sp.
GGAAGTTCTGTCTGGTCATGCCAAAGCGGATGGCATGGCTCTGGCATGTTCCCTCTCCACAGAGGTAGCGAAGAGCTGCCCACTTGAGCTCAGCTCCGTACTTCTTGCTGTGCATGAGAGAATTGAGAGCTCGTAGCTTGAGCGGATTCGCTTCAAAGAGGCGTATGAGGGCATCCATGGAGGCTTCTGAGATAAGCGGATTGCCATCTGTGATTTCTTCCTCAAGCGGAAGCTCATGGCTATCATGGTCACTAAGCGGGACGAGAAGTCCTTTCTCTTCGGCAAGTTTACGCTGCTCAGGGCTGAGTGATGCAATCCAAGCTTGCGCCTCAGCGGAATCGAATGCCTCAGCATACTTGCGGAAGCGAATAGGGGCATTTTGGGCGTATGGGTCGGTGTTCATGGGGGAAATGAAGAATTTTTTGGGAGGGTGCGTGCGAGAAAGTGAAATAAGCCGAGCGTGACACCTGCGGCGTGACACTTGCGGTTTTAATCCTTATATAAGAACATGTAACACATAACACACATATTTATATACTCACACATATATTAATTTAAGGAATATAGGTGTCACAGGTGTCACGCTTGTTTGTGACTTATTAGTTTTAAGCGTCTTAAGTTCGCGACACTTGGCGTGGCACGTGCGTGACACCTCGCTTATAGAGAGGCAAGGTGTCACGCTTTGGGGCTTAAAATGGCATCGTTTCATCTAAATCATCTCCCGTTGGAGCGTTCATGTACGCATACCAGCCTTCGCGAGTAATTTCCCAAGTTCGCCCTCTGTGTATTTTTCCCCTCTTGATTGGGTAGTCACCCCGCTTCTCTAGCATCCCCAATTGAGTGCCTATGGTCTGCGCACTTGCATGTCGAACCAACACGCTCGTTTGCTCATCCCCTGCCAATTTAGTGAACCATTCGGTAGCAGCACATGCAATCACCTCAATGCTCTTATCTGCCTCAAATACGCTTTCTACGTACATGTTAAGAGTTTCTTCAAAGGTGGCTGTCTTACCGCTTCGCTCTGCTGTTTCTAAGAGCTCTGGGTGTAAATAGCCCTTAACGCCCCAACGCGCATCTCCAATGCAATGCTCGGGGTATTCTAAATGGAGAAGGTAGTTGCAAAAGGCGGGTAGCTCTTTACTGGCTTTTTCGTCAGCTCCAAGCTCAATTTTTTCTCCAGAAGCTCTGTAAAGACTCATCTTATCCTTGTTATTGATGTCAATTTCAGGCAACAAGCTAAGCGAGATAGGGTCTGTGTTGAGAGTGATATAAATGCGACCAGACCAAGGGATTTTTGCAGCATCCTTGAATTTACCCTCTACAACATGCGTCATGTTTGCCGCCATTTTCTTGAGCATCTTGCTAAAATGGTCTCGCTCCCTTTTATCACTTTTATCAACTGGGTCATTGAGAATCCAAACGCCAGTCTCAAAAAGACGTTCGTTGAAGCGAGATTCACCAAGCAGGTAGCTTGACGCATCATCAAATCCTCCAAGAGATGGTCCTATCAACACCTCAGTGATGAAGTTCTTACCCACACCAGTTTCACCCGCAATGATGATGGTACGTCCGTTTTTCGGCTTTAAGTGGTAGGCATTTTTGTAGGCATATGCCCACTCACAAATGAATCGCTCCCGCTGGATGATGTCGGGGAAAAGCGATTCCAAGAACTGCGCAATCCAAGGAAAATCCACGCCCCATTGTGTGGATGCAGATTCATCGGGAGGCATCACGCGCAGGAAACTTGTATTGAGAAAAAGTTTATCCCCCATTTGAATCACCTGCTTATCGTTATAAATGGCTGGAACAACGCCAGATAGAGCTTTTTGCTCAATGACGCTACCAACGGCTCGTTTTACCTCGCTTTCATCTTCTCCTCTCTCCTTATCGCACTTAGAGCGCAGACCGTAAGTGGCTGATAGCACGCTTTCAAAATTTTGCCTATTGTAACCTTGCCATGAAGGCATAGATTTACCACATGGGGAGAGCATAATGCTTTTTCGATAGAATTTGTTGCTGATGAAGTAGCAGTCCTTTAAAGCTGCTCCAATCGTATCTTGCTCGTATTGCTTCAAAAACTCCTCGCCAAAGATGGACTTCCAGCTGCGAAATGATTGCGCACCAGTGAAGCAAACCATGCCGTGCTCCGTCACGATAGCTGCGGATTGATTGTCTGCTTGAGCATCCCAAAAACGACAGCCACGCGAACCAACAGTAAAATCCCCCTCCCAGCGGTTGGGGAATCGCTTATGCAGCTCTTCGGCTACGCGTTCAAGAGGGACGAGGGTATCCTCTTGGCTAAGTTTTGCCTTTTTCATGGCAGCCTCTTGCCAAAGCATGGCACGTGTCGTAGGGATGGGAGAACCGCCTCCGATTTGCCATTCCCAGCCCACGTGGTAGATTTGGGAGAGGTTGTAGAAGGCGGTCTCATCGAGCGTGCCAAAGGCGCGGTTGAGCTTCAAATCCTTGGCGATTGCCTTCAACAAAGCATGGTGAGAGGCATTGTCAGGAAGCAGGGGAAGGGGCTCTTCTAGCAGCCAAATGGCGTGCGTACCACCTGAGTAGGAGCGTGAGATGTAGGAAGGCTTTACGGCAATCTTATTGAGAAGAAGGGCGCGTTTTTTCTCATCAAGAGGCGTGTCGTAGTCAGCCACGATGGCATGGAGACGAGTCGGAGGGTTGGTGCGAGAAATGCGCTCTGAGGGGAGCATGCCGCTCACGCCAGAGAAGAGGCAGGATTGAGTGGATTCTTTCCTGATATATGCCTTGTAGGCATCTTTGTCGGGGAATTTGTGATGTGGTCGTTCGGCAAAATCCCAAGGCTCAAGCCAAGTGACTTCACTGGCTAAGAGATTGGGGAGGCAAGGAAGAAGCAAGGGCGAGTTGGGGGGCTGTGATGAGGGGTTCATATCTATTGGGGGATTGTCAAATTATGAGGGGGTGGAACGCCTCCCCATCTAATGACAGGGAGGCTACATGGGTTATTTTGTGTAGTGGGTAGAGATGAAGGATTCAGCCGAGAGCGGGAGTCCTTCTAGCCAATCTGGGGGCGTAGTCATGAGGGATTCAATTATGGGAAGGGATGTTTCAGCTTTATCTGCATCCACTTCCACCACCACTTCGTCATGAATGTGCATGATGACTGGATAGCCAGCATTTTCAATGCGAAGAATGGCTTCTGCCAATACGTCCCGCGCTACGGCTGAGGTGAGGTTTTCAGCGAGTTTTCCTCCGAAAAACGCCATGCGTCTCCCTTGAACCGAGGCTGCAATGCCACGCGGAGAGCTCAGCACTTTGCGATAATTAAGATTGCGCCCAGATGGGAGTGGTAGTTTGAAATCCTTGCCTAGGTTCGCCTTGAAGGCGCGTTCTAAGCGCAGCCAGAGAGAAGTGATGAGAGGATTGCTTCTACGGAAATCCGTCACGATGCGCTGCGCTTCTGCGGATGAAATATCCAGCCCAGCCATGGTCTTGGCAATTTGAACGAACACCTTCGCTCCTGCGCCATAACCCAGACCAAGCACACGAGCTTTCGCAAGACGATAGAGGTCAGGATTAGCGTGTTTGAGCTCTTCTGGTTTATCCCAGCCCATTGTAGCGCGAGCGTGCGCCTCATAGACAGAAATGCCAGTGGCTAATTGCTCCATCATGTCGTTGTCCCCCGCGAGCCAGCTAAGAACTCTCTGCTCAATCTGCCCGAGGTCGGAAATGACGAAACATTTGTTTGGACGAGCCGTTAGCATAGAGCGCAAATCCACTCCGAAGCGTTCAGTGCGGGGGAGATTCTGAATGTTGAACCCAGCATCCCCAGACCATCTGCCTGTGTGTGCGCCAAAATACTTTAAGCCAAAGCCGAACGTGCCATCTGGACGAATGCGAGAATGCAGCGTGGTAAGTTTTTTGAGCAGGGTGTTTGATTTTCGGTATCGCCTCATCGCATCCACCCAAGGAAACTCAGAGCCATACTTTTCTTCCCAAGCTGCACATTCTGGGGAGTCCTCAGCCAATGACTTAGGCGCAGGAATACCTGCCTCAGCGCAAGCTTCTCGAAGGGCTTTAGGCGAAAGTGGCGGTGAGGAAGCAGACCAAGGAATGCCAAGTTCTGCATCAGTGAGCGCATTGTCGAGAGCAAGCATGCCAGCCTCAAGCTTCGCCTTGTCCACATACACCCCACGCTCACACATCAGGCGAGTGTGCTGTGATAGAGCACGTTCAGTAGGTAGCCATTGCGTGGAGTAGGCGCACCAGAGTTGATAGGCAGCTTTGGCATCATGGAGGCAGTAGTGGGCGAGCTCATCCGCTAGCCCCAATTTTACTGCATCATCCCAAGTCTTGCTTTTCATCTTATCGCGTGTCGCTTTGGCCAGTGTCACTTGAAGCAGCTCCTCACAGGCAGCCGAAAGGCTACGCCCAGAGCCAAGGAAGGCAGCCAAATCAGCCGTGCAATCCCAAGAGGGGGCAATGGAAGCTGGGATTACGCCTAGCTCTTGCAAACGCACAAAGCACGCCTTATCGAAGGCAGCATTGTGAGCCACAAAATGCGCAGTAGAAAACTGCTCCCAGTCAAGGTCTGTAGGATGCCCCACAAAAGCAAAACCTTCTTTAGCTGAGTAGATAGCTACCATGTAGATGTCGCATTTCGGGTCGCGTAAGAGAAGCAAAATCATAGTTGATAAGAGTACTTGATCCATTTTTATCTTACTGAGCGAAAGATCTTTCAATGATTTATTCATAGAGAGCGTCTTAGCCTATAGCAACGCTTGCTCATATTCAGTGGGTTTTTACCGAGCTTTGAATGGATATGATTTGCTAAGCTATTCAATATAAGCCATGATTATCTCATGGCTAAATATACATATCCTCCTCATAGCCATAATGAAAACATGAAATAGTATACACATATGAACCCAGAAAAAGACCGCAGAATGAACACTGCAAGATACCACTCTGATGAACCTACGCCGCATAATAGGATAACACCTAGTTGGAACCGATTATCTCCAACTCAGCCTTCTACACTCGTAAGAAATCAGGTGTTTGAACAAGCGCGTCAGGAAGATCAAGAAGCACCACAGACTGAATCGAATCAGGAACAGAGCAAGCAAGATCCTTATTATCAGACCTATCAGCCTAATAATAGCCCTCAGACAACTGTGCCTCCTACACCTAGCAGCCTAAGCGAGGAAGAAGAGCTCACGATGGAGTTAATGGAGGGATTCAGTGATGATTTCGTACCCCAAGATCGCATTATTGACACTCCCACTAGACAATTCTGGGACTTGATGCAGCAACGTGCAGACTATGTACTGAGCATGCACAAAACCGTCGAAGCAGAAAGACAGGCATTGAAAAATAAGCAACGTTTAACAGAACTGCCCACGCATAACCCAGTAGCGTTAACAAGACTAAGGATTCTTGGTGACGAAGTAGACCCATATACATATGAACAAATTCTCGATATGCCACCCGTACCGCGTCAGAACGAACTCCATGAGAAAACCGTGGATAAAAAAACGAAGCCAGAATCAGAGCTAGGATCACATAAAATATCCCTACAGAAAGAGATAGAAGAAACCCAGCCTAATAGCTTAAACGCAAAGACGCAATCAAACTCCGATCTATTAGATAGCAATGATGATACAAGTTCAGAAGATCAAACAGATATGACTGAAGGGAGTTACGCATATATGAAGCCAACTCCAGATGCAAGCGACGCCCCACCTCTTCCTATTCCTACCGCAGAATTGAGGAAAAGAGAAGCCAGTGAAACTAAAGAAAAGCATATTGATGAATCCCCGACAGAATCAGCGGAACCCATCGTATCTTATGCAACACCGAAAGAAAAAGTAGAGCAATTAATCACTGAGACAAAAGAGCCTATAGCATATCCATCTTCGATCCGTGATGATGGTAAGCATGCCTATAAACGTAAGTATATAGAAAGCTCTGTCGGCGTATATGATACGTACAGAACAAACAGCCATCATGGAAGCCGCGCGTCTCAGCAGCAGAGAAAGGCAGCTACCCTTGAAAGAGCTCGGCAAAAATTTGAGATGCTCTCTCCCATCACCGCACAAGGAGATAAAGGATTTGAGCGTGATCTATTCCTATCCGCTATAACGCATATAAAGCTATCCCCAGACCAAGATTTCATTCCTTTTGACCGTGATAGGCATGATATCCTTAAAATGCGCTGGCATGAGCTAAAAGTTAATCCTCGTTTAGCCTTTAATTTTGTTTATGATACTAAAGATAACTTTTCTGATGGTAGAAATGCCGTCGCACAGATGCGTGTTAGGATTCTTTATAGAAAGCTAGGAGAGAAGAAAGCACAAGAAATTTTGGACATGGATGAACCTCAGCGATCGCAATTAATCTGGCATGAAACAAAAGGGCACAGCTTAGAGAAAACTCCCGTAAGACTGAATCATACAGGACTTGAGTACGGAACTCATTACACGGTAGAGGGCGGAAATAATATTGTTCATAAAATCAACTTAAACAATCACCTCAGAAACAGTTCAGAGCTTATCGTCCAATCAAAAAAGGGCAGTAGCCCTGTTTATTATTCATTCTTCACTGGAAACTCTAAAAATCCCGTTAGTATCGAAACGCCCATCGGACAAGGATCAATGGACACAAAATACCTTCCACGAAAAGAAAAGCGATTAGAGTGGAGCGATGTACAATCCTTGCACGGGGGAGATACTGATAGAGGATTCCCTCGTCTGGTAGATGAGAATAATCAGACAATACAGGAGAAAATGTCGTTAGAAGATTCTATTGTTGCATTTTATAAGATTATGTTTTACGGCTACGAGGGACTTTATCATGAATTAAACCACGCATCGACATTGACTTCATCTAAAAGGGAGCTCAATAGCGACATAGAGTATACACAAATGCCTGGAGTACCCGAAAAAGCACATATATCAGATATTAATGAAACACTTAACTCACTGAAATCATTAAAAGAGTTTGCATATAAGGAATTAGAAATTGATATTTTGACAGCAGATGATGTTTTAGAATTTTACCAAAATTTTTGGGTAAATGCAGGTGTTGATAAAAGGGGGAATCTTAATAAAACAAAAATACCATTGAATGTCAGAATTCTGATGAATGCGATTGATCATATGGAAAATGAGTCAAAAAAATACGATGCAGCGATACTAGCATTGTCTAGTGATAGATATTTCAAAGAGAACTTTGAGGAGATAAGAAAGCTCAATCCAAATATCAGAGATATAGACGATTTTCTAAATGCAGCAAGAGAGGCTAACGGCACTTTTCATAGCATATACGGTAATGAGGGTAAAGAAGCGGCTGATGAGTACCTAAAATCGCTAGGTCCAGTAACTAGTGGATACTATAGTCTAGTTTGGAATAATTCTAATCTAATCAATGTTAGTCCTAAAAAACTATTCTTAGATACATTAAAATATGATAATATGGTAAAACAAGCAAGTCTCGAAAATGAGTACTCAGGTAGTAGGCGAGGAGATAATTTAGCATAAATTACACTTTCTGATGAGTATTACAGGGGGATCTGAGAAATAAACAGATACGAGTACAGAGTGCATTTTGGATGATAATTTACAGCGTTTGTCTGCTCATGGAAAGTCAGGCATCCGAATGCTGTAAATTATCGCCAAGATGTTAAGCAATTCAAACTGGCTAGAAGTGTATTTATTTTTTATTGCTCTTAACTATATGATAATTATGTGAGCTTGAGATTCTTCATTATGTAGGCTCAGGTCGGGAGCTATAATACTCTATTTATTGCGTTTCTTTCTATTCACCGCGACTTTTACTTTCTGGCGAAACTCATAGATGTAAATTCTAGATAAAGTGACAGCATAGAGTATACGTTTATAATTCAGGTGACCTGTTAAGTGGTGGTATAATACTATTCGGATCTGTTCAAGACGTGAAATAATATTCTTTTTCCTTAGCTCATCGTGGGTCTTCTTGTACTCTTCGTCTAAGGCGTGTAGTTCGCGTAGTGTGTTTCCTATATAAGGACTTTCATCTATATAATTGTTATAGATGAAAGTCCTTCTAGTGAACATATGTAGATCTAATATATCCACGCTACGAATTTCTTCAGTAAAAAAATCTAATACTATTATACTGTTGAATAAATTATCTCTCTCGTTTTTTAGCCTTTCGTTAGCAAGATATCTCTCGTATGCTTCATTAACAGTAAAAGGATCATTTCGAGAGTACGATACCCTGTCTATTTCTTCGCTGAGAGGCTGGAGTGTAGACATGACTGAGGGGAGCTTAACATAGGCCTGCTGCTTATGTAACGCACTGGAGTAAGCAGGAGAAATGATAGGATTATCTATATGGCTGTCCATAGTGAATTGAGACATCGAGATAGTCTGAAGTATGATGATGATAAGATTAGTGAGCATATTAGTGATATGTTATAGTGTAAAGTGCGGGTAAATGAGTGAGATGAAATACAAAGAGTTTGTTTTTAAAGTTTATATATGAAAAGCTTGCCTGTTGCGTATTGTGCGTTATTCTTCAGAGAGCTTGAGATTCTTCATTATTAGGCTCAGGTTGAGAGCTATAATACCCTATAGATTGTGTTTTTTTCTATACAAAGCGACCTCTACTTTCTGGCGAAATTCATAGATGTAAATTCTAGATAAAGTGACAGCATAGAGTATACGTTTATAATTTAGGTGAGCTGTCACGTGGTGGTATAATACTATTCGGATCTGTTCAAGACGTGAAATAATATTCTTTTTCCTTAGCTCATCGTGGGTCTTCTTGTACTCTTCGTCTAAGGCGTGTAGTTCGCGTAGTGTGTTTCCTATATAAGGACTTTCATCTATATAATTGTTATAGATTCCTGTTCTTCTAGTGAATATATGTAGATCTAATACATTCATTTTGCGAATCTCTTCAGTAACAAGTTCTAATACCATTATAATATTGAATAAATTATCTCTCTCTTCTTTTAGCTTTTCGTTAGCATGATATCTCTCGTATGCTTCATCAACAGCAAAAGGATCATATGGAGAGAGCTCTTTCGTGTTTACTTCTTCGCTGAGAGGCTGGAGTGTAGAAATGTCTGAGGGGTGCTTAACATAGGTCTGCTGCTTATGTAGCGCGCTGGAGTAAGCAGGGGGAATGATAGGATTATCTGTATGCCTGTCTATAGCGAATTGGGACATCGAGATAGACTGAAGTATGATGAAGATAAGATTAGTGAGCATATTATTGATATGTTATAGTGTAAAGAGTAGGTAAATGAGTGAGATGAAAGACAAAGAGTTTGTTTTTAAAGTTTATATATGTAAAGCTTGCTTGTTGCGTATTGTGCCTTATCCTTTATCTTTTTCTCGTAGCTCTTTCGACAGCCGCGCGAAATTCATAGATGTAAATTCTAAATAAAGTGATAGCATGGATTATACGTTTATAGTTCAGACGACCTGTTAAGTGATGATAGAATTCTATTTGAAGCTGTTTAAGACTCGAAATAATACTCTTTTTCCTTAGCTCATCGCGGGTATTCTTGTACTCTTCTCCTAAGGCTTCTAGCTGACGCAATATCCGTCCCATAGAATCATCTTTATTCATATGATTGCTATACATCCCTGAACTTCCTGCATACCTGTGTAGATCTAATTCATCCATTCTGCGAATTTCTTCAGTAGTAATTTCTAATATCATTATACTATGGGTTAAATTATCTCTCTGCGTTTCTAGCCTGTCCTTAGCCCAATATATCTCGTAACCTACCGGATTAGTAAAAGGATCAAGTCGGGTGAACGATGTCCTAGATACTATTATTTTTATACGAACATCATAGATGTAAATCCTAGATGAAATGATAGCATAGAGTATACGTTTATAGTTCAGGTGACCTGTTACGTGATGGTATAATACTACTCTGATCTGCTCAAGTCGCGAAATAATATTTTTCTGCCTTAGTTCGTCGTGGGTATTCCTGTACTCTTCGTCTAAGACATGTAGCTCGCGTAGCATGATTCCCATAGAAAGATTTTCACTTGTATACTTGTCATAGATTCCTGTTCTTTTAGTGAATATATGTAGATCTAATACATTCATTTTGCGAATCTCTTCAGTAACAAGTTCTAATACCATTATACTATTGGATAGATTCTCTCTCTCGATTTCTAGCCTTTTTTTAGTATATACTATCTTGTATGTTTTATCGACAATAAAAGGATTATATGGCGGGAGCTCCTTCGTGTTTACTTTTTCACTGAAAGACTGTAGTGTAGAAATGTCTGCGGGGAGCTCAACATAGGCCTGCTGCTTATGTAACGCGCTGGAGTAAGCAGAGGGAATGATAGGATTATCTATATGCCTGTCCATCGTGAATTGAGTCATCGAGATAGTCTGAAGTATGATGAAGATAAGATTAATGAGCATATTAGTGATATGTTATAGTTTTCAGCGAAGAAGTAGCTTAGCATTAGAACAAGCCAAATGCAGAAATTGACTTCACACTATACTTAAACAGCATAGCGAAATAGAAATAGTAAGTCAATATGCAAAGCGTAATGAAAGGAAATATTTAATTGCAACACAGAAGCAGAACCAAGCCCCGCTTGGCAGCATCTCGGGTGAGATCGAGCAAGAGGACATCATCATCCCGCGCCTGAACATCGTGCAGAATGTCGGACCACTCGCAGAACTCTTTGCAGGTGGGCAAATTGTCCTCAACCAAGAAACCATCCTCGCCAAGGACGCAGAGAGCATCGAGCTCACTGTGCTCAACGTGAAGAAGGTCTACCAAGAGAACATTCCCTTCGACTCTGATGAACGCCCAGCCGTCTACAATTCGCTAGAAGAAGTCAAGGCAGTGGGTGGCACAGTTGAGTGGGGCGCAAATGGCGAGAAGCCAGACTTCCTGCCTGTACTCCATACTCAGGTGCTCATCAAAGCCCCAGAGAATGCCGAAGGCGCATTCCCATTTGAGTACAAGGGCGATTCCTACGCACTTGCTCTCTGGACAATTAAGGGCGTGGCATACACACGTGCAGGGAAGAACATCATCACCGCAGCACGTTTCTCTCTGAAAGACGGCATTCACAACGGCAAGTGGAGTCTTGGCAGTAAGCGCGAGAAGTTCGGTCACTGATTGCAGCTTAAGCAATCAGCCCCGAGCCCTGAGGGCACTCCCGAAGGGTTTGCCTGCGAGGCAGGTCGAGCGGGGCAGGTCTACGTACCAATCCTGCGCAACGTGGGAAGGCACGATGCCGAGTTCTTGGAGTTCATCCAGA
>CAYJJD010000080.1:0-11068 GCA_964370425.1 uncultured Akkermansia sp.
GCTGCTAGCCTCAAGCTGCCATCCAAAGCATGAAGCTGCTAATTTCGCAAGGTGCTCTAAAGCGAATATTGTCGTCTAGCTGAAATTTTGTTTCAGCATCTCGAAGGTTTGGTATGATAAAACATTAAATAATGCCGAACTATACTCGCACATCGTCATTTACAGTCTTCCAGACCTTCTAGATATCGTCGATAGGTTATACGTTATCAGCAGTTAGTGATACTCTGCACACTTAGCTCATAACACATTAATAGAATTGCTAAATTATCAAAAAGTAAACAAACAGTAAGTTGTTTAGATTATCTAATCCATTGTAGTTATCGAAGATTTTCACCCATGAAAACGCATAATATCTGTTTTTATTCTTGCTATCTGATCTGTTACGGTATACTATTTTAATAATAACAGCCCCCTATCCTACTATGAAAGTTAAAATATCAATCATTCGATACATCCTCGGAGCTGTAGCCATCAGCTCTCAGCTTGGCAGCGCATATGCACAGTCAAACACAGTATCCCAGTATAACTACGGCTCTGGCACCACTACCCTTGAAGATGATATTGATAATTACTACGATGCATCAATCCCAGATGAAGTCATCATTCAAGGTACGGCAGGCGGTGGTACAATAATCGATGGCGATGGTCATCATGGTTACCAGTTTATATCGCCGTATAAGCCCATCACTGTCAGAGTAAGAGACATCGACGCTTTTATAAACTTCGAAGACACTATTGATAATGATTCCGCAACGCCCGAAGGCGGTGCTGCGTTTTACATATCAGGAGATACACACCTCGAGTTTGAGGGATACGATAGAGATAATCGTCTCCACTTCCAAGGTGATAATTCTAACAGCGACGGCAACGACAACGACGGTGGAGCACTTTCTGTGCAATATGGCGGCACCGTAGGGGATATCTACGCAGACTTTAGAGACAACCACGCACGCTACCCAGATGGATTACCCTCTGTGCCATTGCACAATTACTACGCACGCGGTGGTGCAATTAATGTGGCAGGAACCACAGGCTCGGGAACAGTAGGTAATATATACGGAACATTCACGATTAATACCGCAGAATACGGCGGTGCTATCTACGTGGGTAGAGGTGGTGTAACTGGAGATATCGAAGGGACGTTTTTTGCGAATTACGCAAGTGCGGGTCATAAGGCAGGCGGCACCACTGGTGGGTCGGCTGGTGGCGCGATCCGCGTCTATTATGGAACAGTAGGTAATATTACAGGTGTCTTCGATAGCAATGCTACATATGCCGATGATACTGAAACTACTGGCACATATAGTACCTCGCAGGGTGGAGCCATCGCCTTAGACGGAACGACATTTACGGAAGGTGCTACAATCACGGCTGAGATTAAGAACAATATCAGTTACTCAGAGAGCTCGCACGCCTATGGCGGTGGTGTCTACCTTTACGATCAGAGTAGTACACGCTCCGTGTATATCACAGACTCGAATATCATAGGTAACAGCGTGGCGACACAGCTAGAAACTGCTAATGCCTACGGTGGGGGCTACTACATCGACCTTTCTGACGCTGTCTATATCGATGCGATTAACCAAGACGTAATCATGCGTGATAATAGAGAAATCGTCGGTGGTACGTTCGATGAGGATGGAAACCTTACAGGTGGTACGCGCGATTATAACGCGATTTATTCAAAAGAAAGTACCATTCATCTCCGCGCATTTAATGACAAGCAGATGATCATCGACGACAGCATCGAGTCAGAGGAGAAAACGAATCTCGTGCTCGATTCTACTTCAACAGAGAAATACGACATCAGCGTGAACGCCGAGCTGCGTAATATGGATGTAATCGTCAAAAACGGCGGACTCATCTTAGGCTCTTATACACACGACCCAGATGGGGATAATGTGACCACAACAGCTGACTTCGTAGGAGGAACACTCACCGTGGAAGCTGGCAGCAGTGCTGCTGATACAGGTGTGGTGAATACCTCTGCTGATAACCTCAATGGTGCAACCGCTATCAGCAACCGCGGCATCATCGAGTTCACAGGAGGCACTCTCACGAAGGGTATCAATGACGTAGCCATGATATCCTCTAAAGTATCGCCTGGGGCTACAGCTGGTGCGAAGACTGGCAGTCTCCACATCCTCGGTGAGACGTCTGTCGCATCTGATGTCATTATCTTCAGTGATACCATCCTCATGGACGACAAGTTGAAGGTAGCGGCTGCTGCAAGCATCGACGTGAATACCCTCCTCTATCAAGGTGTGAACAAGAATGAAATCAACTCTCAGGAGCATATCGTTCTCACACCAGATGCCACCCTCGCCTTCGACTCCGTGAAGCTGGATATAAACTATGCTGTATTCGATGATTACTTCGATCTCGTGATCAGCGATGGCACTGGTAATATCGCAGATCTGTACAGCTCTGAATTTAATGTCGAGTTCACCTTAGGTGGACAGCTGCTGACTCAGGATGTAGATTATATCGTGGAGGAGCGCGCGGAAGATGGGGGCTTACGTGTCCGCTTTATCGGTGAAGATGTCGTCCCTGAGCCTAGTACAGCGACCCTCAGCCTGCTGGCACTCACTGCCCTCATGGCAAGACGTCGTCGCAAGATCTAGCCCTTTCGACATAAAAGACTTTAGATATAAACAAGTGAGCGTATACCTATAGGCTATTTTTTAGAGGAGACCATGAGAAATTACCAGCTTCGGATTTTTCAAGGTTCTCGTTAGGTATGCAGCTGCTGCTGTAGTGTGTCGATGACAATATGCGTTACACAGAGGTCACGGTACCACTTTTTATCGGCTGGAATGATATACCAAGGGCAGGAGGAGGAGTTCACGCAGGTGAGAATGGATTCTGAGAGCTGCATTTCTCGCTGCCATGTCTCGGGATCACTGCCGATCTGTTCTTCCGCGAGGCGGTGGGGCTGCACGTAGAAATGCTGCTTGTTGAAGCGTCGCTGCTGCTCATCTCGGGAGATGTGGAGGTAAATCTTAATGACGGTCGTGCCTTCTTCCGCGAGCATTTCTTCGAACTCATTCAGGCGCGTCAGACGGCGTAGCAGTACTTCATCTGTAATCTTGCCTTCGAGATAGTCGACGCGTAGTGAGTTATACACGGATCTGTCCATGAGGACGGCTTCTCCGCGCGTGGGGACGCGCTTGTGTAGGGGATAGATGAAGTCGTAGTTCGTGCGCTCTTCATCTTCGTAGAGGGAGAGGCTTTCAACGCGTAGGCCGAAGGGCTCCATGTGGTGTGCGAGTCGCTGGACGACTCCTTCGCAGCCGCAGCGTTCTACTCCATGGAAGAGGACAAGCAAGCGCCCCATGCGCTTAGAGACGACGGCCTGGTGCAGGCGGAGGATGTCCTTGTACAGGTGGCTGAGCTGGGCTCGGGCCTCGGCCTTTCCGCCTGCAAAGAGGGCTCTGTCGTCACTAGGCAGCTCGGCGAGACTACAGACCTCACCTGCTTGCAAGAGGTAGCGGCGTGGCGAGAGGGTGTGTTCTAGGTAGCTGCTCAGTCCGCTGTCTCCCATGGTGGACGGGAAGAAGGTTTCGAGGACTTGCCTGATGGTTTCTCGCTTGAAGCGCACGAACATCTCGGGGAGCACGTCGCGCCATGGCAGCCACTGCGCGTGGTGGAACTCGGGGCTCTGACTGAGGTCGATGACGGGCTTCTCCTCATGGCAGAGAAGCAGAAAGTAGGTCTGCTCCTGCCCTTTCCAGCGGGTGCTTTTCTCATTATCTTCCTTGTACTGGTAGCGATACCCTCCTATGGAGCAGATGATGCGGTACTGGTCAGGGTACAGACCGACTTCTTCCTGCACTTCGCGTCTGAGTGCATCTTTCAGCGTCTCTTTCTTGCTGACGCCTCCTTGTGGGAAATGCCAATTTTTCGCAGGATCCGTGGGGCTCGCAAGGAGGATATTCCCCTCCCTGTCCATGATGACGGCGGCGACATTTGGCCGCCAGCGATTCAGGCTTTCTTCGATCATGATAGGAAATACGTAAGAGTTTAGTTCACTCTGAGTATAGCAGGCAGTGCGGGGAGTTGTCAATCACTTGCTCTGGCGTGCCTTTAATTGGAGGAAGATGTCGTAGATGCGGCTATCATCTATGCTGAGGCGTAGCTCCTTCACCTGCTGAGCCCTCCCCTCTTCTGGGACGATGTAGAGGCGCAGCCACAGGGTGTCGGGAAGATAAATGCTCAGCGTAGGGGCGACTAGCCTCTCGTCGAAGCGCATGGATGCTGCGCTCTGCCGCTGCTCAGCACTGAGCTGATCGAGTCCGAGCACCTGCTCCATCTGCTGGGGTGTCAGCGTATTGGGGATGCCGTCTTCGTTTAGCTGCTTGACGAGGCGATCAAGCGCATGGATGACGGTGTAGTCGCTGACCTCGCCTTGAGTCCATGCGTGGATGAGGCAGCGGTCTTGGCTTTTCCTATTCTCGCTTGTGTTAAGCACATGCGGTATGCCCCAGTGCCAGGCGCAGAGAAGACCGATGATGCCGAGCAGACCTAGGCTGAAGTAGACTTGTTTCAGTCTATTGCGCACCTGTCGATAGACCTCGTGGCAGCGTTCGAGAAAGCTCTGGTCGAGCTCTTCATAGCGGAATGCGGTTTTGCTCTCTGCGGCTTCTGCGGCTCTGCTGTCGCGCAGGGCTCTGCCCTTGCTCGGATCGGGGGCTCTGTTCAGCAGGATGGATGCGAGTCGATGGCTCTCATTCACACGCATGCAGTACTGGGTGAAGCTCAGCGCGAGCAAGATAGGCATGAGGTAGAGCAACAGCAGGAGATAATCACCGAGGCGCGGTCTGGCAAAGTAGAATAGATTCTGATCCTTCCACGCGAGCTCAGGTCTGAAGAAGTCGACGAAGGGTAATGCCAGCATGCCAAGAAGGAGGCTGAGCGTGACCGCAGCCGTCGTCAGGTATATTCTCCCCGCCCGCGCCACAAGCACATACAGGAGCATCGCAAACAAGCCTGCGAATACCCACATCTCTAGTCCATGTATACCCTTGTAGGACATGAATAGGACAACAGCGAGCAGTAACACCACGCTCGCGAGGAGGCGTAGCTTCATGCTCAGGCTAGAGAAGATGGGAGGGAGTTGGCTCATGCTGGGATTTCAAAGAAAAAATCCCCGAGACGTGAATCTACGGGGATTTTAAAATCATGTGTTCACCTCAGTGCATCACAGGAGCGTGATAGTACCAGTCGCGATGATGGTGACGCAGAGTGTTCCCATGACGAGTCCAGTCAGGACAGGCACTTTCACAGGCGCGTCTTCTGGCATGGCCTTTTCCCAGTACATCGCGCGGATAATCTTGAAGTAGTAGTAGAAGCCTACTGCTGCACCGAAGATCATGGCGGGGAGCAGGATAATAGCCAAGTAGGTATTATTAATGGCGACATAGAAGCTTAAGAACTTTCCGATGAAACCAGCGGTGAGAGGCACACCAGCGAGAGAGGCCATGAACACAGTCACCGTAAAGGCGAAATAAGGATTCGTCTTACCCAGCCCATTGAAGGCACTGATCTCTTCGCTTTGGCGAGCCATGCGCACGAGACCGATCGCAGCAAAGGCTCCGATAGAAGCGAGGCTGTAGGCCGCGAGATAAATCAGGAGGCTTTCGACATTAGAGGTCTGTACCGAGGATGTCAGTCCGACGAAGATGACGAGGATGAAACCAGCTTGTCCAATAGAGGAGTAGCCGAGGAGACGCTTCGCATTGCGCTGGTTGATCGCGGTAAGATTACCGATGAGTAGTGTCGCGACTGCGACAAGAAGCAGGAGGCTGTTCACGTTATCCGTGACATTGTCCATCATACTAGGCAGGGGATCAGGAGCTGATCCCCTGATAAATCCTTCAACATCGAGCATCATCTTGCTCAGTGGCAGGTAGAGTAAGGCGAGTGCGATCACACCTGCTATCTTCGAGCAGGTGGATAGGAAGGCACTCACTGGCGTAGGAGCGCCCTGATAAACATCAGGAATCCATGCACTCATGGGGATACCACCCACCTTGAAGATGAGACCGAGGGAAAGGAGTATATACGCGAAGAGCATCGCTGTTTCTGAAAGTACCTCACCAGAGTGAGCCAGAGCAAAAGTACCCGTAGCTCCGAAGTACCATGCCGCACCAAAGACGAGTATGCCTGTGCTTAGTGCACCTTGGACGAGGTACTTCACGCCTGCTTCGATAGAGCCACGATTTCGGCGATAGTAGCCGACCATGACGTAGGAACTCAGGGTGACGACTTCGAGGGCAACGAAGAGCGTGATGAGATCCTGTGCCTGTGTGAGTGCGCTGATACCAGCTGTCGCGATGAGGAAGAGAGCGTAGAGCTCACCTGTGCCTTCATCATTTTCACTGCCAGAGACGGACTCCGTCGTGACCTTGTTGTAGTCGAAGGCGACAAGCATGCAGAGACCCGCAGCGATGCAGGCTACATGTCCCATTGTTTCAATCAAGCTAGCAGCCGTGTAAAGCGCGGGAGAAGGATCAAGAATGCCGAAGAGGAGACCTACAACGATGGCAGACAGACCTCCGAAGAGCGCGTAGCCACGACGCGGCATGCGCTTGCAGAAGGCATCAGCCATGAGGATAAGGACGGCGACGATGATCAGGGCGATACTCGCACCAAAATCAGACCATGTGTAATTAAAAGTAATCATGAACTTAGAAATGTAAAGATTCTTAGTAGGAATTATTCAGTGCGTGGTTTAACCAAGGAGGCTGATACCGATCCGAGAGAAGATACCGAAGAAGACGAGTGCCGCCGCGAGGATGACTGCCGCGATGATGTCGTAGCAACTGAGGCTTGTAGCGCGTGTGCTCGCCATTGCCACTTCGCCCTTGAAGACGCGGCGGAATGCACGCAGCATGTAGATAGCACCGATGACGAGGCCCCACATCGCGATGATAGCGGCGACCTGCACAGGACCTACACCTCCGAAGAGGACACCCACCCAAGAGAAGGGGCAGCATCCACCTTCACTGCATCCGAGTGCAGCGTCTTGGAAGCAGGACATGAAGATGGCAAACTCACCAGGGAAGTTCGCAAGAAGTGGCAGTCCGATGGATGCCATCCCAGCGAGACCGAAGAGGAAGCCGAGCTTAGGCAGTTTCGTGCCGAGCCCACCCATGGAGTCGATTTCCAGCGTGCGCGTCTGGGCTTCGATCTGACCTGTTAGAAGGAAGAGAAGACCGATGGTGAGACCGTGACCAAGCATGAGGAGAGCTGCGCCGTTAAAGGCGAGTTCTAAGTGCCCAGGTGCGTAGGCGACATAGGCGGCGAAGCCGAGGAAGAGGTAGCCCATGTGCATGACGGAGGAGTTACCGAGCATGTCGTCGAGTCGGCTCTTGCTGACGGTGACATAGCCGACCCAGAGCACATTTCCGAGGAGGCAGAAGAGCAGGTAGGGAAGCCATGGCTGGAAGATATGAGCGTTCATCCCACCGAGCGCGGAAGCGATGGTGAAGAGGCCATAGAGACCGAACTTCTTGAGCACACCAGCGTGCATCATCGCGACGGGAGTCGGAGCACTTGCATAGGCAGGACCTGCCCATGAGTGGAAGGGGAAGAGGGAAACCAGTGTGCCAAACCCGATGAGCAGAAGCAGACCAGCAGCACTGAGGACGCCGGCATTCTCCGTCACAGAGACTGCACCAGAGGCGACAGCAGGAGCGATGCTAGAGAAGTTGAAGTCAGGAAGATTCAGCGCGTAGGCCAGCATAAGGATACCTGCGAGCAGCACCATGGAGGCGAGACCGAGGTAGATGGTCGCAGTCCATGAGATGGTGCGGCGATCACCGCGGCCATAGCAGCCTATCATGATGAAGGTAGGAATGAGTGCCAGTTCGTGGAAGGCGAAGAAGGAAATCATATTGTCCGACATGAAGGCACCTGTAGCTCCTGCGGAAATGAGGAGCATGGAGATGGACCAGCTGCGCGATGCCTGAGCATCGGGAGCTCGGAGACCTATAGCTGCGGAGAGCGTCACAAGGGCTGTGAGCACGAGCATGATGCGACTCAGTGGCAGGTCGAGCGTCAGTTGCAGACTGCTAGTGTCTGGCTGAGGACTTCCTGTAAGCACAACAATCGTGAGCAGAGCACTGATCAGGGCACTTGCGATCGCAAGGGGACGTCCCGGAAGCCTCAGGAAGCCGATGAGGGCTGAGGCAATGACAGGAACTAGTATGAGACAGAGGAGCATAGTAGATAAAACGATTGAAGATTAGTGGAAGAGGAGAACGCAGAGTATGATAATCACTCCGATGAGGGTCATGTAGGTATTCGAGCGCAGATCAGCACCGCGGAACCACGCGAGGAGCATGCCGACTCGGGAAACGATGAAGGCGTATCCCTGTACGATGAGTCCACGGATGATGAAGCCATCGACACAGTCGATGATCTCGGCGCAGATCTTCTGCACACCACCTATGATGACCTTGTCATAGATGCAGTCGATGTAGAAGCGAGCGCGAAGTGCGCGAGAGAAGGCATTTCCTGCGAGAGGGTCTTTCGCGGGCGAACGACCATAGACGAGGTAGGCGAGCACGACACCTAGTATCATAGCACCTGTTCCGACGAAGAAGGGTACTCCGACGTGGAAACCTTCTGCGACGAAATTGTTGAAGGGAACAAGCGCATTCGCGACGAAACCATAGCCCGAGATGACAGCCATCACAGCGAGGAGGATAAGAGGGACGCGCATGGAAAGACCAACTTCATGAGCATGAGAGGCGTTTTTGCTACGTTCCTTTCCAAGGAAGGCGATGAAGCACACGCGGAGCATGTAGAAGGCAGTCATCGCAGCGACAGCTGCAGCGACCCAGAAGAACAGAGCGTTCTTTTCCCAAGCGGCCATGAGGATACTCTCCTTCGAGAAGAAGCCAGCGAAACCGGGGGCCGCGATGAGGGCGAGTGTACCAAGACCGAAGCAAGCGACGGTGATAGGCATGCGCTTCTTGAGGTTGCCCATCTTCCAGATATCCTGTTCATGATGGCAAGCGAAGATGATAGCACCAGAACCAAGGAAGAGAAGCGCCTTGAACCATGCGTGGGTGAAGAGGTGGAACATAGCGGCTTCTCCTGCGAGAAGACCGACTGCCATGACCATGTAACCGAGCTGGGACAGGGTGGAGTATGCAAGGACGCGCTTGATGTCGTCCTGCTGCATCGCCATGAGAGCTGCGAGCAGTGCGGTGATCGCACCGACACCAGCGATGACGTTGCAAGCGAGAGGTGTGAAGGCTTCTGCTCCCATGCTGGCCTGAAGGCGTACGAGCATGTACACACCTGCGGCGACCATGGTCGCAGCGTGGATGAGTGCGGAAACGGGCGTAGGACCTTCCATCGCATCGGGAAGCCAGACGTGAAGGGGGAACTGTGCGGACTTACCGACAGCACCGCAGAACAGACAGATGACGACGACGCTAAGGAGGTTCGTATCCATGCCTGCTGCTTGACCACCCATCTGCGCGAAGCTGAGTGTACCGAATGCGGCGAATGTCAGGACGATGCCGATGAGGAAACCGAAGTCACCGACACGGTTCGTGATGAAGGCTTTCTTCGCGGCATCTGCGGCACTGTCCTTGTTAAACCAGTGACCGATGAGCAGGTAGGAGGACAGACCGACCATTTCCCAGCCGATGAAGGTCATGGCGAGGTTGTCCGCCAGCACGATGGTACTCATGCTGAACATGAAGATGCTCAGGCCTGCGTAGTAGCGTGTGAGGTTCGAAGAGTCGCCCTTCAAATAACCGAGGGAGAAGATGTGGACGAGCGCGCCAATAGCCGTGACGACGAGCATCATGCGCATGGCCATGTCATCAAGGAGCAGTCCCATGCCGAGGCTTTCACCATTCGATACAGGAAGCCACACATAGCTATCAGGCTGGGTCAGCGTAACGCATCCTGTGAGGTAGCCGAGGCAGAGTAGCAGTGTCACGAGTACGGAGACCGTAGACAGAGCCGCAGCGAGCCCTTGGCGGCGAGCCAAGAACAGCCAGTTAATCGCTGCTACAGCGAGCGGGAGGAGGAGGAATATCCAAGGAAGATTAGGATTCATAATGTTCTACTGGTGGGTATTAGTCCTTAAGAATGTTCAGCGATGCGGTGTCGACGGACTTGCTCGCGCGATACATCGCGACGATGAGTGCTAGACCGATGGCCACTTCCGCAGCGGCGATGGTGATGATGAAGAGGGACAGAATCTGAGCGTCATAGACGGGGACTCCTTCTGTACCTTGTGCGCGGGAGAAGGCGACGAGGCTGATGTTCGCAGCGGTGAGCATGAGCTCAAGGCACATGAACACGACGACGACATTACGTCGGATGAGAACACCGAGAAGGCCAATCGAGAAGAGGATGCCTGATAAGATCAAGTAATGAATGAGCGGGGGCATGATAATGGGTTTCTATCTTAGTCTTTACGTAATTGGCGGGAGATGGCGATCGCGCCTATGCAGGAGGCGAGAAGCGTCAGGGAAAGGATGGCGAAGGTGATGGGGTACTTCGTGAAGAGTAAAGAGCCTATCGCGGCGATATTCGTCTCTTCCTGCTTTTTGAGCTCAGGAAGTGTGCTGCCGTAGCTCTTAAGTGCATCTTGACGAGCTTCATGAGCGGCGTACAGACCGCAAGGGCGAAGCTCGGGGGCAGGCTCAGCCTTCGTGCAAGCAGTGTCTTTAGCACAGCAGGAGCTTTCCTTACCGCACTTCTTGCCGCATTGCTTACCGCAGATGCCATCTACCAATCCTACCATGGGGCAGGGGCGGTTTTCTGTGGCACCAGGTAAGGTGTAGGCGACCTTGCCGACGACGACGGCGAAGCAGCCTGCGACGACAGCGCAGAGGATGAGCTTCGACCACGAGGTCTTCGACTTCTCTTCTGTCTTGATGTCCAGCATCATGACGATGAAGAGGAAGAGCACGAGGACAGCACCTGCGTAAACGGTGATCTGGATAATGCCGAGGAACTCAGCACCTAGTCCAAAGAAGATAGCAGCAACGAAGCCGAAGCAGATGGCCATGCACATGGCACTGCTGACGGGGTT
>CAYJJD010000081.1:0-11060 GCA_964370425.1 uncultured Akkermansia sp.
GGCTCATTGGGGATTTTCACCCCAGCGACTACGCCATGTCTGGCGTACCGAAAAAAGCGGTGAGCTGTATTCAGCCACCGCTTTTTGCTATATAAAAATCTATACTGACTTACTTAGACGCTATGATCTGGCGGCAGGCCTTGAGCGTATTAGCCATCAGCATGGCGATCGTCATCGGTCCGACACCACCCGGTACTGGTGTGATATACGAGCACTTGTCCTGCACGTCTTGGAAGTCGACATCTCCTACGATGCGATAGCCACGTGGACGGTCAGGTGCATCGATGCGGTTAATACCCACGTCGATGACAACAGCCCCGGGCTTGACGAAGTCTGCCTTCACCATCTCTGGGCGTCCGACAGCTGCAACGATGATGTCGGCCGTACGGCAGAGTCCAGCAAGATCAGCGGTGCGTGAATGCGCTACCGTCACGGTCGCGTTTGCATTCTTACTCATCAGCAGATGAGCCATGGGCTTACCCACGATATGGCTACGTCCGATGACGACAGCATGCTTGCCTTCCGTTGAGATTCCATAGGACTTCAGCAGCTCCATGCAGCCCAGTGGCGTACAGGGTGCGAATGCGTCATCCGCTTCTAAAACCAGCTTCGCGACATTCGTCGGATGGAAGCCGTCCACGTCCTTCTGAGGATCTATCGCGTCGATCACGGCCTCTTCATTGATATGCTTAGGCGGTGGGCTCTGCACCAGGATGCCGTGTATCTTTTCATCGGCATTGAGCTCCTCGATGAGAGCGATGAGTTCTTCCTGCGTAGTCTCGGCAGGAAGAGCGTACTTTCGTGAGTACATACCGATCTCAGCACAGGTTTTCACCTTAGAGGCGACGTATACCTCGGAGGCGGGGTCATTCCCCACGAGGACGACAGCCAGACCTGGTTGATGCCCCTGTGCGGCTAGTTCTGCGATTTCTGCTTGCAGCTCTTCGCGAATGCGTGCTGCGGTTTCTTTACCGTCAATAATATTATTATTCATAAAAAAATCAAATGGTACAAGCGATCATGCTAGGCTATCTTACGGCTTTGATTCGCTCATTTGCTTCAAAATGCGGGAAGTCGGGTCCACCATAGGAGAGCTCTTCTCGCACCTTCTCTAGGTACGTGGCTGCGTCTTCATCACTAAGCTCTGCGGGGACATGGATAGGAGAGGCCCAGCGTACCGATACTTTAGAAAAAGGCTTAGGGATAATATATTTATCCCATGCCTTCGTGATACGCCAGTAGGATGAGTACTGGATAGCGATAGCTGATATGGGTACGCCAGTCATCGAGGCTAAGCGGACAATACCAGGTGAGCCCTTATAAAGAGGACCTTTCGGTCCATCTAGGGCGATGCACATGCTAGAGCCTCGCTTCACCGCCTTGCACATGCCGATAAACACGGCCACTGCTCGACGATTCAGAGAGCCACGCAGTGTCTGCATCCCAAAGCGGTGCGCTACCGCCGTGAGAAACGCCCCATCCTTACTGGCACTCGTGATCATACTCATCGGCACTCTTGATTTCAGCTGATGACGATAAATGTAGCAAGGTACGAGCGTTCTATTATGCCACAGGGCGATGATATGCCGCTCTTTTCCAGCGCTGTCTCTCACGGCATCATCCGCATAAGAGATGCGATAGCGTATTGTCAGAGAGATAAGGCGCACGAGAAACCAGACTAAAAAGCCTACTGGTGCCGCATACCAACTGCTTCGTACGTCTGTTAATGTAGACTTCGCCATAACTCAGAGATCATAGAACTTAGAAGAGTGATCCTTCACCTGGTGCAGGCACAGGAGGCGTGGGAGTCGGAGTGGTCTGAGTGCCCGATGATGGGGATACTCCCTGCTCCACTTGCTGCATTCGTTCTAAGCTCTCACTCAGCTCGGTGAAGTCAATATCATTGATCTGATAAGGATCTGGGCGACTCTTTCGCGCTTCCGCTGCTGCTGCATCCTGAGCACTGGCGTCATCCTGTGGCGCAAAAGACGTACCTGAGAGCTTCGTGTCAAGCCACGCGAGCTCACCTATTTCCTTGAAGACAGGATCAGAAATACCATCAGGGTATTCAGCACGAGTCAGCGCAGCTGGTAATCCATAAGATAAGACACCACTGAGTGCATGCTGAGCATTCATCACGACGTCCCCCTTAAGCGTCACGCTATAGTTCTCAGACATATCTGCGTCAGTGAAGTTCATTCTGATCTGCTCTGGAGTCGACTCAAGCTGCACTGTAGCATGGGTGATGGCGAGCTGCACGTACTGTGAGCGGCGATCACTGGGAAGGTGGCTCATGATGACGGAAAGAGCAGGTATATTCTTCCACTTAGCATTTTGGAGAAGGAACTCGCCACGGAATGAAGGAGCACCACCCGCAGGATTCAGACTCATCTGCGCGCCCATGATATTCACACCTTCTGCGCGATTCGGACGAGTCTGTGCCGTAAAGAAAGAAATCATACGCGCATCTGTAAAGTCAGAAAACTGCATATACTTGCTATCTATTCCATAAGAGCTATAGATGGAGCTCCCGTTAGGAACATCAGCTGCTATATAGAACTCTGGAGCCAGAGCGGCATCTTCTACAATAGCAGCCGAGGATGTAGGCAAGAGTAGATTAGCGCGGAAGTCCTCCATCCCCGCGGATGTCAGAAGCATGCGTGCATCGCCAATAGTGAATTTCTTCCACGCGCGCACCTCAAAAGTACCACCTGTGAATGTGAGAGAACATGTCGTTTTATCATCATCCGTGTAGCGTAGATAAAGCTCTGAACCAGAAACAGAGAAGATGGAATTCGCGGACGAATTCCCTACGATCACATTAAAGTCAGGGCATACAAGCTGACGCACCTCTAAGATGTCCATATCATGCAAATCACCAGATTTCATCTCCGTGACACCCTCTCGGAGTCGCACAGATGCGCTCTGCACCATGAGTTCTTCAAATATATAATTACTAAAGAAGACACCCTCTTTCTGCAAACTACCAGTCACTTCGTGAAGCACGACACTCTCCACCATGCTTCCAGAGGATGCCGCGAAGGTCACAGTGAGCTTATCCACTTCGATATCAAAGCCATTCACATTAAGCCCGACCATCCCAATATCCTCTGCACCCCATGCCACTCTCAAGTCTTCGACTAAGGTCTCATAAGACGCTTGATTACTCATTCTATACAAATTCCAGAGGAAGTAAAGCAGCATGCAAGCTAAGCCCAGCATGCCTAAGAATACAGAAAACAAAAATGAGCGACGAGAGCGGCGGCGCTTATCTTTTTCGGAAACGAGAACACGTCGTTTACGCACCACTCGCACGGCCTTAGATCCATCAGCTCGCGTAACAGACTCGCGACTACTCTCTTTAGCAGGCTTTTCGTCGTTTATCTTCTGAATAATGTCACGGACTTGCGTCTGACCAGAATCTCTATATTTATCATTTGAAGTCATAAGGTATATTTTCTCCTAAGCATAGTTTAAGCTATTTTTTCCATTTTACCAGAAAAAACGACGCTTATAAAGACATCGACGATGCGTGATGGCTAAATTCACTCAAGTTCATGTGACTATCCACATAACCCTGAGTAAGACAAAAAACTTAACGCGAAAGAATAAATCAGCGACTAGACATCGAGGGGCGTTCACCCGTTTTTACGCTCACCCCCGTAGGATCCATCAGATCTATACGAGCGAAAAAGAGCAGCACGCGCTTATCCCTACTAGTACCCTCTGAGCGGAACAGACGCCCCATCAGCGGTATATCGCCTAAAATAGGAACCTTATCTTCGTACTTAATAATCTTAGCTTCATGCAGCGCAGCAAAGACGACCACATCACCAGGAGCTAAGTCTAAGGATGTGTTCACAAACTTGCTATTAAAGATAGGCTTGAGAATAGGATTCTCTGTCAGTGTTATGTCAACAATTCTGTCGTCAAGAGGCACAGCGGAATAAATAGGCACACCCCAGTTCACAAATCCATCAAAGTCATTAATAGCAGCAGTGAGATCCACAGTCAGGCTCTCACCCTCATTATTCACCTCCACGTGGTGGATAGCAAGTGTCGTCCCTACCCCGTTAAACTGATCTTCTGTCGTACCGATGAACTCAAAGGAAGAGGGATGGGCTGGAGTCACCATAGGAATACTGGGCTCAGAATCTTCGCCATTTCCTGATAGTAAGGCCTGTGCTTCTTCAGGCGAAAGCCCCTGATTGAGCAGATCCTGATAAGGGTCTGTATTCCCACTATTATTTTCTTGTAAAGCAGGCGGATCGTATTCCATGGGGACATAGAACTCGCGCACATTAGCGACGAGCACCTGCCTATCATCGCCTGGACTGAAGATAATCTGAGGATTATAGAGCTTATCTACCCCCTTTTTCTGATTAAGACCTCTCATGAGAACGGTCAAGTCTGCACCTGACCAGACTCCGCGGAAGCCAAATACAGCTGGCGCTTTTTCCTGCTGTAGCGCACCGAAGGCCGATGCTGAGCCCGCCGTGATAATATCCTCTATACTTGAGCTCGTGAGTGCCTGCCGACCAGAACGCAGACCAGAAGTCACCATATTACCAGATGCTTCGATATCCGAAGGCGCTCCACTACCAGCGACGGACACACCACCTCCTGCGAAGACAGCATCGGTGACACTAGCGTTAATAAGCCATTCAAAACCTAGATCTTCTAGATCCTTCTGACTCACCTCCATGGAATAGACATTGAGCATCACCTGATGCTGCATCGACGGAGGTAAGACGAGAACCTCATCGAGCTGCTGTAGATTGTAGCTCGTATTCTCCACAGTCAGAGTCCTCGACGATACAGAGTAGTGAGCACTCGCCCCTTCTGGGAAATGCACACCTAGACGCTCTAGCTGCTCCTGCGGATTCACGCGCTTAAATTTCGCAGATCCTTCAGAGGCGAAGTCATCATCCACAGCCTCCACGTCAGCGGAGAAGAATGATGGAGGCACCGTGAACTTACGCTGTCTAATCGGGCCAAAGTCCCTCCCCGAGTACGTCAGCTCCACACCTTCAGGAAAGACATCATACAGTATTCCCATCTGACGTGAGACAGTATCCAAAACAGCCTTCATACTCACATCGGTCAGATCCAGATTAAAACGGCGCGCTTCAAGCTGCTGAAACTCGGCACTAGACTCCAAACCGAAGTTTGGAATAACGTTAATAGGCTTTGTCGTGACTCCACTCGCATGCGCAGAGCGGAGCTGACCATTCAAGACCTCGACAAAGTCGTCTATACTAGCCTGCTCAAGAACGATCCTAGAAATCATCACTTTTTCTAGAGCATCTGCTATGTAAATCACATCTTCGCTTATTGTCGGAGCGACCGCTTGGCTTTCTATAGAAGGACCGCCCATTGGTATCAGCCCCGAAATCTTATCGACTTCACGCATGTCCCATGTCTCGTCTACATCAGTGAGCAGTTCCGTCCGAGCAGTATCATAGGCCGCACGATAATAAGCGGACTTACGCGTATTAACAGCTTGAAGCCCCCGAGCAGCAGCCATATTATAAGAATCTATCGCTAGCACAGCGTTAAAAGCACGCCCTGCCTCATCATACTTTCCTAAGTCATACGCCGCATAAGCGAGCGTGAGAAGTCGATTCACCTCTTGCACATTAGCGACATGCTGAGGTGTTAGTGCAGGATTATGACGGATGGGGTCTTTTGTATTAATCAGCTCCGCCGCAGCGCGCTTATCATCAGGAGAAAGCTCAATAGCCTCTTCCAAGAAACTAATAGCCTCTTCTGTACGTCCCACCTCGCGATAGTCCATCGCCTTAGCCACGAGAGCGTCTGCGAGACTCTTCTTAATAAAATCGCGTTGCTTCTGTGTCGCAGAAGCATCAGGGAGCAAGGAGAGAGCCTTACGGTAAGACTCCTCTGAATCTGTAT
Organism: uncultured Akkermansia sp.; assembly: GCA_964370425.1. GTDB lineage: Bacteria > Verrucomicrobiota > Verrucomicrobiia > Verrucomicrobiales > Akkermansiaceae > Akkermansia. The sequence goes on from CAYJJD010000081.1 coordinate 5,917, forward strand.
AACGACCCTCGGAGTATAGCTGCCTAGCCTTCTGAAGCTCTATCATCGCATCACGCGCGGCCATCTGTCGCTGTGCGACTTGCGCGTCTATTTTACGCTGAGTATCAGAATCCTGAGCAGATGAAGAATCAGCCCATGCTAGGCTTGACACCGAAAGGGAAAGAGAGAGAAATAAGCTGGAAGCACGTTTAGTCATCATCAGTAGACAACAATATAACACGCAGAATCCGCCAAGTCACTCACAAAATAGGGTCTGAGAAAAAAATATCCCCCCCTCCTAGACCAGCACCGTGCGTCTGCGAATGCAAAAAAAATCACCCCCTGAGCATGAAGCGAGGGAGTGATGAAAAGGAGTAGTGCTCCAAGAGACAGTTCACAAAATCTATTTAGGCTTCTGTAGAATCAAGGAAGCCCTTAATGCGACTAATACGCGTAGGGTGACGCAGCTTACGGAGAGCCTTCGCCTCGATCTGGCGGATGCGCTCGCGCGTGACGTTAAACTGACGACCCACCTCTTCCAGCGTACGAGGATTACCATCCTTCAGCCCAAATCGCTGCTCGATAACAGCGCGTTCGCGCTCATTGAGAGTCCCGAGCACACCACCAAGCTTCTCACGAAGAGAGGCGAATGAGGCACCCTCCATGGGATTCTCCGCACTCTTATCTTCAAGGAAGTCACCAAATGAGGTATCATCAGAGTCACCTACTGGCTGCTGCATAGAGATAGGCTGCTGCGCCATCTTCAGCACATTACTCACGCGCTCGACTGGCATACCACACTCGAAGGAGATCTCTTCTGGCGTAGGCTCACGCCCGAAGTCCTGCACGAGCTTCTTCTGCACACGCATGAGCTTGTTAATCGTCTCAATCATGTGTACAGGGATACGAATCGTACGCGCTTGATCCGCGATAGAGCGAGTAATAGCCTGACGAATCCACCATGTCGCGTAAGTAGAGAACTTGTAGCCGCGACGGTACTCGAACTTCTCGACAGCCTTCATGAGCCCCATGTTACCTTCTTGAATAAGATCTAGGAAGGCAAGACCGCGGTTCGTGTACTTCTTCGCAATGGAGATAACCAGACGCAGATTCGCCTCTATCATCTCGCGCTTCGCCTTCTGAGCTTCACGCATGTTTGCCTTCATACGCTTGTACTCTTCTAAGAAGTCAGGAATCGTCATCCAGAGGCGTACCTCATGCTCGGCGAGAGCGTCTTCGCTCTGCTTGCGGGTCTGGTCATCAGGATTAGATTCCAGCTGACGTTGCAGCTTTAACACACGCTGACGGACATCTTTCAACTGATTGACAAAGTCCTCATACACCTTCCCCTTGAAGGAAAACTCCTTGTAAAACTCGTGCAGCTCTTCCACACTCTTGGTGAAAGCGGCTTGATAGGCTGAGACAGACTTTTTACGACGGCGCGCTTGACGGTAACGCGAGAAGGACATCTGTGCATCTTCGTGCGTATCAATCACCTTTCCGATCAGCTGCTTGATATCACCTATATACTTCTCACGACGCTCTATGTTCTTATCAATGACGACACGATCAAATCGCTCCTCATTAGTAATCACCTTATCAGCGGTGTCAATGTAGTACATTGCGACAACGCCAAACTTATGCAAGGACTCCTGTAGCAGCCCCTCTGCCTTCTCGATACGAAGAGAGATACTCACTTCCTCCTGACGGCTGAGCAGGTCCTTCTGACCCATCTGCTTCAGGTACATACGGACGGGGTCATCGAGAATATCAAGCTTCGCCTCCATCTTCTCCGTCTCATCCTCCTCTTCGGTGGCAGCCAAACGCTGTCTATCACTATAGCTATCGACATCAGACGCATCGATAATATCAAACTGCATCCCGCGCAGACGCTCCATGATCTCCTCGTAATCAGAGGCCTCGATCATATCGTTCGGCAGCACGTCATTTATATCATCATAGGTCAGGTAGCCCTGCTCATTAGCGAGAATGATGAGTTCGCGGAACTTCTCCTGCACGCTGGGACTATCCACGATACTCGCGCCCTGCCCTGCTTCGATTTTTGCTATAGGCTGAGCCTTCAGCGGCTCGATCGCGGAACTCACATCGCGCACCTCGACACCGAGAGCATGCAGGCGCTCAAAGAGCTTCTCCTGATCCATACTCTCATAGCCTTCTGATGGAAGCGCGCTGAAAATATCCTCATCCGTGACATAACCGTCATTCGTCTTCGCTAGCGTGAGCAGCGCCTTGAATGCGGTTTTCAGCGTCACATCATCGGGAAAATAATCCTGAAGATCACGCGCTGTCACACGAGGAGCAGTGAACCCCTTGCGGCGGCGCGCGCTTTTCTGCTCCTTCGCAACGATGGATTCTACCATCTGCTCATCGACGAAAGGTGCCGTGTCGGCGGAGGTCTTCGCGGAGGCCTTAGATGTCGGCTTAGTCGCAGCCTTCGCAGCGGGCTTAACCGCACTCTTTTTACCCGATGTCGACACTGGCTTTACAGGCTTTACTGGCTTATTATCATTAGTTTTTGAAACATTATCACTCTTTATAGATTCATCATCTTGCTGTTTCTTTTTCGCTGTAGCCATATATTTTTGAAAGTTGATAAGGATAGTCCACCCATTACATTTTCTGTCAAGTTTTTTCAGAAAACGCTTCCGAATTATAAAAGCATTTGCACCTTTGTCAAGCGAAAAAACGCGCAATATGCTAATTAAAATACAGAAAAGACACAAGTTCCCCTTGCTTTATTAAGGAATAAAGCATAAAATATCTGCCCATATACTAAATTATCATGAAAACGACTGACAAAGTATTATTCTTCGACACCACCTTACGCGATGGTGAACAGTGCCCTGGAGCTTCTATGAATCTCCGCCAAAAACTCGAAGTCGCCCGTCAGCTCGAAAAGCTAAACGTCGACATCATCGAAGCGGGCTTCCCCTGCATATCCGATGGCGACTTTGAGGCCGTACACACCATCGCAAGCACTGTCAAGAACTGCCGCATCGCGGGACTCGCCCGCTGCGTGGAAAACGACATCCGTCGCTGCGCCGAAGCCATCGCGCCCGCTGGCGACAGAGCACGCATCCACACCTTCCTCGCCACCAGCCCCCTGCACCGCGAGTTCAAGCTGAAGAAGAGCAAGGAAGAAATCATAGAAATGGCTGTCGCAGGTGTAAAACTGGCAGCAAGCCTCGTGCCCGACGTCGAGTTCTCCGCTGAAGACGCGAGCCGCACCGAGCTTGACTACCTCGCGCAGGTCGTCGAAGCCGTCATCGCCGCTGGCGCGACTACGGTGAACATCCCCGACACCGTCGGTTTCACCACACCTGATGAGTACTACAACATCATAGACTACTTGAAGAAGAACGTGCCTAACGTCGATCAGGCCGTCCTCTCCGTCCATTGTCATAACGACATCGGACTCGGAGTCGCGAACTCACTCGCCGCCGTACGCGCAGGAGCACGCCAAGTAGAAGGTACGATCAATGGCATCGGCGAACGCGCGGGTAACGCCGCACTGGAAGAAGTTGCCATGGCACTCGCCACACGCGGTGAGGTATTCGGATTTGAAGCAGGAGTGAAGCCCTTTAACATGGTCACACAGGAAATCGTCAAGACCAGCCGCATCGTCGCACGTTGCAGCGGACTTCAAGTGCAACGCTCGAAAGCCATCGTCGGTGAAAACGCCTTCGCACACAGCTCTGGCATCCACCAGCATGGCATCCTCGCGAAGCGCGAAACCTACGAAGTCGTCGATCCCGCCGAAGTAGGCTGGGGTGAGACAGAACTCCCACTCACGAAGCACTCAGGTCGCGCCGCCGTGAAGGCGCGCCTTGACAAACTCGGACAGACCCTCACGGAAGAAGAAATCGGACAAGTCTTCGAACGCTTTAAGAAAATCGGAGACAGCAAGAAGTTCGTCTACGACGACGACCTCATTGCCCTCATCGGCGACTCGCTCGACAGCGACAGCGGTCAGTGGAAACTCGTCGACATCCAGTTCCTCTCCACCAGTGAAGGAGATGCAGACGCGACAGCCACCGCCACAGCCACCGTCACCCTCGAAAAGGCAGGTCAGCGCATCATCAAGAGCGCGCATGGTAATGGTCCTGTGAACGCCAGCTGCAAGGCCATCGACAAGGCAACAGGCTGCCCAGGTCGCTTCTGCGACTACAACGTGCAGGCGAACAGCACCGACCGTGATGCCCTAGGTAACGCCAGCGTCACCATACGCTTCGACGAAGCCCCAGACCAGAAACCCATCATCGGCAAGAGCTCCTCGACCGACGTCGTGACCGCCTCTGCACGCGCCTACCTGAACGCGGTGAACCGTCACCTCGCCTTCGTCGACATGCAGCAGCAACAGGGCTAATCCCCACCTATGAGCCACATACGCCTCATCGTCGGCCTCGGAAACCCTGGGGCAGAATACCGCAATACGCGCCACAACGTGGGATTCATGGCCATCGACCGCATAGCCGAGAAACTCGGCTTATGCTGGAAGATGGACAAGGCGCGCAAGGCGGAGCTCGCGGCAGGAGCGGGCATCCTACTCATCAAGCCTCAGACCTACATGAATGAATCGGGGCTGAGCGTAGGACCGCTCATGCGCTACTTTAAATTTGACCCAGACCAAGTCCTCGTCCTGTATGATGATATCGCCTTCCCGACGGGAACGATTAAGCTACGCATGGCAGGCTCGGCTGGTGGGCAGAATGGGGTAAAAAGCCTCATTGCGCATATGGGAAGCGACCGCTTTCCGCGCATACGCATCGGCATCGGAGCACCGGGTGCGAAGAACATGACCAGCCACGTGCTGGGGGGATTCGCGCCGGATGAGCAAGAGCCGCTGCAACAAGCGCTGGAGCAGGCATGTCTCGCGAGCATCTGCGCGCTGAAAGCTGATTTTAACACAGCGGCGAACCACTTTAATCCGAAGAAGGAGAAGAAGGAAAGGCGCAAGAAAGCGCAGGCGGTGGAAGCGGGGGAAGAGCCAAAGAGCGACGACGCAACCGAGCCACCCTCAGCCGAAGCCGCACCCACAGAATAAATGGATTCTCAAGGTCCACTGACCTTGAGCGGGATGCAAGGGCGGCGCCCCATATACGTTAACTTGATTGACATTCAGCCAGAAATTGTGTACTATAACC
>CAYJJD010000082.1:0-10990 GCA_964370425.1 uncultured Akkermansia sp.
CTTGAGGGTCGTTGTATCTTTTCATATATTTTTTACTAAGCGGATTTATAATCCGTGGTCAAGTCTAGATAGCAAAAAAATCAATCAAAACTTTTACTATCAGCAGATGAACAAATCGTCCTTATAATGCGTCTAATCTATATCAGATATACACCCATTCAGAGAACAGTGCATTGCAATATAGTAATACCCATACGATTGCATTATTTAGAAAATGTTCAGCGGATTATAAATCCGCTATGCTCTTACCAGAAAGCCTCTTAATCATACAGCAAGTGTTAGTAACGGCAAGATAATTGGGGGCAAAGCGCACTGTAAACCGCATGAACAAGAGAACTCCAGCCCCCATATCCTTCAAGTGCCCGCATAAGATGCACCGAGCAGTCCAGAGAATCATGGACGAGCATAGTATCGACCGCAGCTCAGTCATCAAGCTCGCACTCTATCACTTCATCAACCACACGCAAAGAACGAAGCGCCAGAGGCTTGATATATTCGAGCTCGTAGAGAGCCTGCAAGAGGGTGATGTGAAGCACCCCTATGAGTATTACAACGGCTAGCTCGCTCACTTACTGAGGTACAAGCGGCGCATGCGCAAGAATGCTTCATCGAAGAGCTCGCTTCGCTCCTCGATCTCCTCCCAGCTCATCCACGCGAGTGCCTCAGACTCATGAGAGCATACCATATGTGCATGAGGCGCGCGCAGCAGGTAACGCACATCATAGTGGAAGTGCTCAGGCTCGCCACACTGAGGTCGAGCAGGGATCAGATGCACATCGACATCGAAGATGTCGATGTCGATAACCTCCACTCCCTCTATCCCGCTCTCTTCCTGAGCTTCACGCATCGCAACACGCAGCGCACATGGGTCACCATCAGCATGCCCCCCCGGCTGCAACCATCGCTGAAGCTTGCGATGAAAAGTAAGCAAGCAGGACTCGGAGGTAGGATGTATGAGCAAGGCAGAGGCCGTGATATGTCCTTTCTTCTGAGATCGTTCGAAGCAGTCAGGGTAGTTCTCAACAAACTCGATCACCTGACGCGCAGCAGAGAGGTGCGCATGAGGTTTCTGGCAGTATTCCTGTAACGCCTTCCACAAATCGTATCGCAGGTCGCAGCTATCCATAACGAATGTATTGTACAGTAAGTCACGGAGCATTCAAGAATATTCAGCCTAACTCGGTGTAATACATAATAACAATGTAAAACAATTAAAATATACACAAAAAAAGTGAGAAAACTAATTAACAAAACATCTTGGCAACCCACTAAGTATCTGCTATACTCTACCCCAGCATGAGAAGAAGAAGACAGAGGCTAAATGCGACCAAGAAAAAAACGAGTTTTCGTCAATCTCGCTTGCTTAAATTTTCACTCATTGGGCTCGGCGTGTTGGTAGCACTTGCTTTCTTAGGATTGTATCTTATTAATTCATATTTAGAAGGTGAGGACTTTCGCGCTAGTTCAGAAGAAAAGCTCAATGGGCTCAGCCCCCATCTAGGCATCAGCATCAAGGATACACTACAAGTCAGCGGTTCGAACCTTGTCTTGCCAAAGTTTGAACTCGAATCAAAAGATGAGAGCCAGCTCATCAAAGCAGATGACATCTCTCTCAATGTCAACCGATTTGCACTTCTAGACAGACTGGCGCATATCGAACTTCTAGAACTCAAGAAGCTTAAGGTAAATCTCGACCTCAACTTGCTCCCTCCTTTAGAACTTACGAAAAAGGACTCTACCGACCCATCAAGTTATCTACCAAACAAATGGCAGCTTGATAAAGTGACCAGCTTAGACACGAGTACGCAGCTCACGGTGGGTGACAAAGTATATAGTTATAACAACTATAAAGCCACAGCCACACCGATCGCGCAGAACAACAAGAGCTGGAACATTAATCTATCAGGAGGCGATATCTACACCCCTCTCTTTCTCTTGGAAAAAGCCAGCGTGCGCGCAGCAACGATCCTCGTGAAGCCCGAGAGCATTAGCCTAGAAAAAGCCACACTCTCGCTCGCCCCCGGAGAGATGACGCTCAACGGTCTTTATAAAAAGAAAAGCAAGGATTGGCTCGTGCGCTTGCATGCGAAAGATGCTCCCATTGCGAAGCTGCTTGATAACAATTGGAAAAAGCGCATCACGGGCGAACTCGACGCGAATCTCGTCTTCCGTGGGAATAGTTCCCATCTAAACCTCCTGTCTGGAAAAGTCGCTCTTCTGGATGCGCGCGCCGAGGCTCTGCCTATACTTGAAGAATTCCGAATTGGAAACACTTACCCCTACCGTAGCCTGGACTTCTCACGTGTCAGTGCCGAAGTTCAGTACCCTTATAATTCCGATAATCAGAGAATTTCAAATGCTTGGCTGATCAAGGATATATTCATCCAAGCCGACAGAAAAATCACAGTAAAGGGCTACCTTCTCATTAAGGAAAACCGTGGACTGGGTGGCACGCTTAGGCTAGGCATACCTCATCAGATCCATGAGCACATCCCCTTCTTTAGCCTTGTTATTAATGCAGATATATTCAGCGAACAGGATAGAGATGGATTCTGCTGGGCTAAGGTTAATATCAGTGGTACACTGGACTCGCCTCGCGAAGATCTCAGCGCGCGCCTGAAATCTGTCCTCAGTGAGCGTATCGCTCAGACGGGAAAGAATATCACACAGATTTTTGGAACAGTCACAGAGAAAGTACTCTCACCCTCGGATTCTGAAGCAGAAAGTGACGAGGGCGACTCTCCCAAGAATCCGCAGGAAGAGAAGGAAAATCCAGGACTCATTCAGCAGGGACTCGAGACCTCCCAAGACATGATTACTGATGGTCTCAAGAGCATTTTTTAACATCTATCACCTACACTCAATGAGCAAGTATCCTTCGCAATACATTATCACGACCTGTCATATCAAGGAGCGGTTCGCACCGACTGCATTCCGTGCCAGCCTCTCGAACGATAAGCAAACTGTCGCCTTCATCCAGAAAAGAGAAGAACAGCTGAAAGATCTCATACAGGCAGGCGATGAAGTGGAAGTATCCATCTCACCCGCCGATTTCGATAGAGCACGCATTCTTCGCATTATTAAAAAATCCCATTAATTAGCCACACTCTCACATTACACTGCATATGACAAATCAAATGAAACCCCTGATTGCGAGGCTGAGCCCGACGATAGACCTCGTTCTCATCATTCTGTTTTCCTACTTCTCGCCTCAGATCGCGAACTTAGTAGGACCGCTACTGGGCTGGAAAAAGGTAGTAGATTTTAATTTATTCACAGCGCTCCCTCTCATTGTAGGGATAGGCCTAGCGTGCTGCCCCATCATACTCTCCTTTGTCGGTTTCTATGGAAAGAACAATCTCCAGCGCCCATCTCGCGCGGCTGGTCAGATTCTCTATTTTACGGTTATCTGCCTCTGCTTCATCGCCTTTTACCAGAGCCGCCAGCCACGTGCGACCATCATGAATCACACACTCATGGTAAATATGATAGGTATCCCTATCCTCTTATTTGTTCGTTTTTACCTGTGCCGACTACTTCAGCTCAATACCTCACTAGGTCAGGGATTTAAGAATCGCGTCCTTCTCATATCTTCTGAGGGCACGCAGAATAAGAACTGGCTAGATCTCCCTGCCCAGTGGCGCAGCGGCTACCACCTCGTAGGATCGGTGAGCATTCAGAATAAAAGCAGTAATGAGCTCCAAGCACTCATCGAAGAGACACACCCTCACCTTGTTCTCATCTTCGGAGATAGACGCACTTATGTCGAAGAAAGCGAGATTATCACTCTCTGTGAACTACAGGGGATAGACATCTACATTCCCGATAAGAGCCACGCTACCCCCTTCACACGCAGCAGTGTCTTGATGATAGATCATCATCGCATGATAGTCGTGAGCTCCACTCCTGAGCACAACTGGAAGTACCTCATGAAGCATATACTCGATAAACTTCTAGCGACCATTGCTCTCATCTGCTCACTCCCCATCTGGATCATCGCAGCTATCATCATCAAGATCAGTGACCCGAAAGGCCCAGTATTCTATTTCCAAGAGCGCTCAGGTCGCTATGGAAAACCATTCAAGATGTGGAAGTTCCGTTCCATGTACAGTGATGCAGACCAGAGACTGGAGGAGATCAAGAAGAAGTATGGCAACGAAATGGAAGGACCTATCTTCAAGCTGACAAATGACCCACGCATTATTCCCATCGGCCACTTCCTGCGCAAGACCTCCATCGACGAGCTCCCTCAGCTGATTAATGTGCTTATGGGAGACATGAGCCTCGTAGGTCCTCGCCCACTGCCTCTGTATGAAACGAAGGAATTTCCGAACATTTCCGACCGTCGTCGCCTCTGTGTGAAACCAGGCATCACATGCTACTGGCAAGTAGAGGATAGAAGCAGTAATCCCGACTTTGACCAGATGATTCGTCAGGATTTACGCTACATTGATAACTGGTCACTGTGGCTAGATGTCTGCCTATTCTTGCGCACCATCCCGTCTGTGCTCTTACGCCGTGGTGCGAAATAATAATCACCCATGTTTAACATCGTTCTCCATCACCCAGAGATCCCTCATAACACAGGGGCAGCAGGTCGTCTCGCTGTCGCAGCCGGAGCGAAGCTGCACCTAATCCGACCGCTGGGCTTTAGCCTCGATGAGAAGCATATACGCCGCACAGGGCTCGATTACTGGCAGCATGTAGATCTCGAAGTCTGGGACTCTCTCACCGAGCTCACCTTCGCTGCGCCTAAAGGCACACGCTTCTGGTATCTCTCGACAAAGTCCGAGAAATGCATATGGGATGCCGAGCTCGACATCAGGGTAGGAGACTACTTCATCTTCGGTGCAGAATCACGCGGACTGCCACAGAGCTGGATAGAAGACCACCCAGAAACAGCCTTACGCATCCCCATGCCAGGCGATCAATCACGCAGCCTTAATCTATCAACCGCCGTTGCCATCATGCTCTATGAAGGGCTGCGTCGCCACCATTTAACGACCTAATATTATGAAAAACATCGTTTTCTTCGACCTCGAAACACGCCGCTCAGCCACACAGGTAGGTGGCTGGCATAACGCTGGACTCATGGGTATGTCCGTGGGTGTCACCTACTCGACGCGTGACCAGATCTACCGCATCTACACCGAAGATCAGCTACACGATCTTTTCAAGGAACTACGCGCGGCCGACCTCGTCGTAGGTTATAACCACATCGGCTTCGACTACGAGGTGATCCAGCCATTCAGCTTCTGGAACATTGCAGAAATGACATCAAACCTCGACATGTGCATCTACCTCAGCGCAAAGTTAGGTCACCGGCTCAGCCTCGATTCCATCGCAAAGCCTACCCTAGGCGGTCTCAGCAAGACAGCGAAAGGGACGGATGCCCTTAAATGGTGGGCAGAATATGAAAAGACAAATGACTCACAGATGCTCATAAACATCGCTACTTACTGCTGCTACGACGTGAAGGTGACCATGGAGGTCTTCATGTTTGGCATCAAGAATGGCTACGTACGCTATGAGAATAAAAATGGTGAGATCGTCAACGTCAGCGTCGACTGGAAAAGCATGTGCGATTAAATCCTGCAGCTAGAGTCCACATAGACACACAGTCAGGATAATTGCTATAGGGCACCTTGCGAAATTAGCAGCATCATGCCTTGGATGGCAGCTTGAAGGTGCGGAGCATAGCTTTAAAACTTCACCTTTCAATACAAAATGTTACGCTTATTCTTTCGCCATGATTCAGCTATACTGAATGCAGATAAATATGAGCAATCAGTTATTTCCATAAAGCGCATTTCTAAACACAAAGAATGACTCCCACAAAAAGCAACGAGGTGTAGAAGAACTAACTCGCTATATTAACTTCGCACATTTTTGAGAGGCATGGAGGCTTCATGCGCTTCTGTGCCATTGAAGCCTACGACAATTCCAGACGCTACAACTATCTGGAGTTTTAAAGAACGGCTAGGCTAAAAGGGCTCTCGAGAACTCTTTGAGATATTCGAGTAGCAAATAGTAGAAGCAGGCGTCGCTTCATGGCGAGAATTTCCAGCTTTTTGGGCCTACCTAGCTCGCTAAGCACGGCCAAACGCCATAAAATATCATCCCATCGGCATGGAAAATCTGGAAATGCTAATTTTAGCAGTCGTCTATTGTTTATAAGGATCTTGAAGATAATCTAGCCTCTTTTAAGCACTTCTTCTAAGTAGCTCACGATGGGCTTCGCGCAGCTGCCGAAGTTCGCGACATTTCCATCGCGGAGCTGCTGTAGCCTAGAGCTATCGAAGTCAGCTAAGACGCGCTCCACCGTCTCAGTGATGCTGGCGATCTGATCCTTCTCAACGACGACGCCTATCTCGCGCTCCGTGTGATCGTACCATGTCTTCTCATGATAGGATGCTTCGAAGTCAGCACGGCTATCCTGTGGTATCTCTAAGGTGATAACAGGCTTGAGATATAGGAAAGCAAAGTCAAAGCGAACAGAAGATGTGTCAGAAATCATCAGATCTGCCTGCGACATCGCAGGAGTGCTGTACATGTCCTCATCCCAGACGACTCCCGTGCTCGCAAGCTCGGCCTTCCACTGCGTGACGTTCTGTGGCTCATTGATATAAGAGTGTGGGTGAAGACGCACGATGACCTTGTAGCCCTGCGCGGTCAGTTCCTTGATGAAGCCCGTGCCGTAGTTGTTCAAGCAGCCCTTGTTCCCCCAAGAAGGCGCGACAAGGATGGTTTTCACATCTGCCTGATTCTCGCTTCCTTTATATTCCGAGAGAGTCGCATAGAGGCTGTCAACGTAAGGAAGCCCCAAGGGGACGATTTCCTTCTTCGAGGTCTTTCTAATCGCCTGCACGCGCTCGATGTACTCGCGGCAGTACTCCCCTGTGCTAATCACGATGTCATAGTGGTCGAGTCCTCCGAGTCTGTAGTATGCTCCTGCTACGTAGTCATGGAAGACATGAACGAGCTGCTTCACCCCACTGGGTCTCGCGAGGGGGTAGCCCTCTGTGCCAATATGCGGCGTAGTGGAGAGCATGAGAGGGGCTGAGAGCCCCGCTATCTTTGCGAAGCCTAAACCGGAGCGCGAGTAGAGCTTCGAGTGCATATACTCATTCTCGATGGCGAGAGCGGGATCATACATGTCGAGGCTGATGTAGCGGAAGTGGATCTGGCGCGCGATGAGCTCGTCGATAAGAGGTTTATACGTCGTGTAGTAGCCCTTTCCCTCGCTGAAGATGATGGGGGTATCATTCCCTACTTGCTCAGAGACACTCTTTCCTATCATCTTGTAGTATACGATTTTCAAGGAGTAAAGTAGAGCGGTGACGACGGCGAACAAGGATGCAAGCAACGCACTGCCACTACCTGGGTCGAGATAGGCTAAATGCGAGTGAAGAACGTGAAAACACATGGTGGTGATTATCTAATTAATGTAATGACGATCTGATGGAGTGAAAATTATTTGAGTTTTTGAGCATCATCTATCGTTTTGTCGCCTCGTCTCATGACGTCTCCTTGAAAATTCATAGATACATTCGGCGACCTGTGCTCTAGGAAAACGTCCTTATCTTCAAGGGCTGCAAAAACATGTTTGAATAAGTCAGCTAAAGCAAAGTTTGAATCTATAACTAGCTTACCTTTCGCTTCTTTAGGCATTTTTATAGCTAAAAACACACTGAACATATCGTCCACGATCTCTTGCGAAGTCATATTAAGCTGCGGGTAATTCTCCTTAATTTCACCTACTGTCATATTATAGAAAGTTCGATCATTTGCATATGCACGCGCGTACCTAAATCCATGATCGCCAAATAAGATAATGAGCGCATTAGGGTCATTCTCTTCAATTTTGTTGACCATAGTTAAGATTTCTTTATTTGAAGCTTGAGTACCACGATGGTAGACGTTTGCTGAAATCCATTCTTGATAATTCTTAAACTTAGATACTACGTCTGTATTAAAGTGTAGTACATTCGGAGGCTTGATGAGGTAAAACGATGGTTTATTAAAACCCTTGACGACATCGAGATGCGCTAAAGCCAGTTCGTAGCACTCCTTGTGGTGCGCTAAGTAGTCATATGGCTCATCATCATTGCCTAAAAGCTGTCTTACTCTCTTAAATCTGAAGCTTAAACTAGGCGCTATATCCCTTATAACACTTATAAGGGAATTGTCTATATCTTCGCCACAGTGATCTAGTAGATGTTCTTTACTCTTAATAAAAGCACCTTGATAAAAATAGTTAGATGAAATGATATAATCGTTCTTTTTCAAGTAACTATAGAGCATATTAGTCTTACTACCGCCAAAAACATCGTGAGCCTTAAATATAACATCGGCATCACCTATGAACAGATCATAGATATCACAGCGCATTAAGAATAAACTCAGTAGAGTTCCTTTCGTAAGAGAAGCGTGTGAATAAACGTTGTTAAATATCTCAAACTGATGATCCTTGAGTGTGTTTTCAAAAGCACTGTTATCAATCTTGTATGTGTCATTTAACACAGTAGAGCCCATATATGACTCTAAAAGAATTAAATAAATATTAGGTCTGTTAGTGAGCTTCTCTGAGAGGGGAAATGACTCTACGGATTCATTCGCTATATTATTGAGAATCTCGGCAGCTACTACGTTTTTGTGATTGCTATGTGCAAATTGAATGCAACAAAATGCAAATAGGGACACCATACATATATTCACTATCTTAAAGCTAAATTTCCTTATTATAAAATAAAAAGTAACGACCAATGAGAAGCGCACTATATTGACAACCATCATATTCTGTATAAGGTCTTTGATATTTAGGCAAACGACAGTCAAGCAGAAAATCGAAGCCAGAGCTATTCCAATATATAAGAAGTTATTTAAACTGAAATGATAAGTATGCTTGCTCTTGGTCGCGTTTTTCTGGAAAGAAAGGGCAAATGGTAATTTGAGACAGAAACTATATTTGGAAGATAGCTTAATTAGCTTGTCTAAAATAATACCAATAGCGAGGCTTGAAATAAAAATACAAATAATGAAAATCGTAAAGTTAGTTATCTGTATATCTGTAAACATATTTACATTCAGACTTAAAGTGAAATACAGAGGAACGATACAAGACAAGCCTAGCAAGAGTCCACTGGACTCGATGATTGAGGGGAGAAAGCGCTTTTTTAGCCCCTGCACGAAAAATTTCGCTCTATCCACGAACGAAATCTTGGACAAGAAACTGAACACTATAATGAGAACATTATTCATCGTCCAGTAAAGCAGCAATGCAGACGGGGCACTATACAGGAGTACGAAAAATAATAAAGCAACAACAATAGCCTGCTTACGCTGAGAATTCGATAATTTAACCACAAAGCATGCATTCACAAGACTCACTAGAGTCATGACTAGAGGCATGAGATTGAGTCCGAAAAACAAGGCATCGGGCTTCGATAAGTTTTGGAGGAAGAGGAAGCTGACACCCTCTAAGTTCGTCAGTGAGCTGAGCATGAAATACACAGCCATCAAGAATGGAAGCTGCACGAGCAATGGGAACACATTGCGCATCGCAAAGATAGGGTGGTACGAATATCGCTGGTACAGATTCTGAACTCTCTGATGCCGCGCTGCGTCGCGAGAGGTTTCTCTAATACGCTGGAGCTGAGGGGCGAGAATTTGCTGTATATTACTCTCTGATTCTTGCAGTCCTCGCACTAATTTGTTAAGAGGCATGAGTAAGAAATAATTCAGGAATGATAACGCGAATAGGGCTAGGCCATAATTCTCAGTGAATGAAACCAGTACAAGGTAAATGAGCTTATAAATAAGCTCAATAGGGTATATGGTAAAAACGTATAATTCGTTCATATGATGTAGGTATAGAATGCAGCGCGTGGTATGGCGAGCTTAAGATTAAGGTTATTAGCTCCAAAAATGAGGTAAATCTCTATCCAGATTAACGGGATTATTCTTTAAGCGGTCTTTGTTCACACCGTTAATAAGTACATCCTTGTCGGATATGCCGAGTTCTGCGAAATCGGCTGATAATCCAATATTCTGAAGAAGATCTGCCCAATAAGCTCTGAAATCTGATACAGCAAGGAAGCTTAGAATATCCTGCATACAAGACTTCACGTGATCCACACCGCGCGTGTCGAAGCATGTCGTCTCGTCGCAGCTGCGGTTCGCCTCGAAGAGGTCAGCCAGGGATAGGGCGACAGCATGTCCGTGCGGAAGCCCGTAGATCGAGGTGAACTTGTAAGAAAGAGCGTGCGCGGCTGTCGTGCGTGAGATGTTAATCGCCTTGCCCGCGAGGTTCGATGCAATCGCCATGTCTTTAGCTGCATCTTCACTCTGCGTGGTGATGAAATCTACGATACAGTCCTTTGCAAGGAGTATGGCCTGCTTCGCGTAGGCTCGGCTTTCTTCCGTAGACTGTACTGCCCAGTAACTCTCTATGGCTTGGCAGTACGCGTCGATGGCGGTGCAAGCCTTCAGGTACTGAGGGGCGTGCAGCAAGAGGCGGTAGTCTACGATGGCGTACTCAGGCAGGACGGTAGGCTGGTCGAGTGACTGCTTTTCGCCCCCCTCATAGTAGACGGCGAACTGCGTCGCCTCACTGCCTGTGCCTGCTGTCGTGGGGATGGCCACGAGGGGCAGTGCGCAGCCTGAGAAATGCTTGTAGAGCTTTGCGAAGTCGATAGGACTGCCACCGCCAAACGCTATGATGATTTGATAGTCCTCGTGCTTGTAGTTCGCGATGACCTCGTCTGCTTGATGCTTCTTCGGGTTTACTTCGAAGTCGTCGATAACATCATACGCACAGGTGACATGGGGCAGAAGCAGCTCGCTGTAGAGGGCGAATGTTCTCTTGCCAGTGAAGATCAGAGCGCGCTGCACTTGATGCTTTTCTAAGATACCGACGAGGGCTTCCGTGTGGGTGAATTCATTCATAATGCGCTAAGAAAATTCATGAGAGCGTCCTTGTTCTCCGCGG
>CAYJJD010000083.1:0-10825 GCA_964370425.1 uncultured Akkermansia sp.
CTAAAAATTAAGATAAAACATTAAATAGCATGAATTTAAAACCATGCAGCGCAGCTTCGGATTTTGCAAGGTCCCCTTTAGGATAGGAGGATTTCATTTCAAAATAAGATTTAAACTCATGAGTTATTGATATTTTCGAGGCAGATTTCCACCTGCATGCTATTTCGGGGACGTGTGACTCGAACTATCCTTGACAGTCTTATAGCCACCACTTAAAATACACTTATGGAAGAGAGTCTCCCTGAAAAAGTAAAGCTAGGTCGTTGGGTGCATGTCCTTCGCTTTAGCCTATTGACCATGCCTGTGACCTTATTTTTGTTCACTCTCTGCGTAAGATTTGCCGCTGTTTATATATGCACTAGTGCAGATATGAGGGGTGGGGAAGCACTGTTAAACGAAAGCATTTTAAATGCCGTCATCTCTATTTCAGTAATTTATATCTTGCCTATTTTACCTGCTTTTGCTTTGATTCATTTTCTTGTAAATTTCCTTGTGGGGAAATGGAAGCGTCTCGTGCCTTTCTCCCCCTACCTAAAAGCCTTCTTACTCTTACCCGTAGGAGTACTTATGTGTATAGCTTGCTTCATGTTTGTAGCCTACTACACTGATTTACACCTGCCCTTAGCCTTCTTATCGGTCGTTCTTTTGGGAGCACCCCTCATGTGTACCTTGATAGTCTCATTATTAGTTTACCTATTGGACGTATCGGTAAACCCATGAATGTGATGAAACTGGATCGGCTTAGAGCCGAACTTTAATTGCTAAGCTTAATTTAGTGATTATTCTTTTTCAGCAATGTCTTTCTCCTTAAAACATAGCTCACATGTGGCGCAGCAGCTCCAAATAAAAAACCGCAGCGTATGAACACTGCGGTTTATCGCAAAAGCGATGCAGCGAAGCAGAAGCCACGCTGCGGACTCTAAGATTAGTGACGGAGTCCAAGATTCTTGAGCAGGCTCTGATAGAGAGCCAGATCAGTACGCTTGGCGTAATTAAGCAGCTTACGACGCTTAGCAACCATCATGAGCAGACCGCGACGTGATGCGAAGTCGTGCTTATTGGTGGAAAGATGCGCGGTGAGGTGGATAATACGCTTGGTAAGGACGGCTACCTGATAACCAGTGGAGCCAGTGTCTTTATCATTTGTCTTGAAGTCGTTGAGGTTAATTTCGCTCATGTGTATTTTCTATATTTGTGGGTTGATTTTCGTGGCTGCGGCAATCGACCAACAAGAGAATGTATCTTAGCATGTTTTGGGCATGATGCAAGTCTTATTTCATACTGTTAATAAATTTTACCGCTCGGGAAAAAATAAGGCAAAACGGGCTTTTTTTCTTAAAAATTTACCGATCGGGAATATGTAAAAGTTCTTTTAATAGAAAGCATTATGATGGATTTTGGGTATGTTTGAAGAAAAACGCACAATTTTGAGTGATGTGTAGAAAGAAAGATAGACATTGCAACATTAGTCCGAAAAGAATGAAAAAATCAAAAATGTGCATTTTTCGTTAAAATTGCTTAAATTTCTTCATATCTTATTATATTAAAAGAACTTTTGCATATTCCCGATCGGTAAATTTTTAATAAATAAAGCTCGATCTTTGTCATTTTTTCCCGATCGGTAAATTTTCCTTGCAAAGCCCCCTAAAACTGCTAAGCTAGCTCTATGAATATCTCGACCACAGCAGAACTTGGCAAGCTCCTACGCGATGAGCGTAAACGCCAAGACCTCACCCAGCGCGATGTCGCCCTCGCATGCAACGTAGGCATACGCTATATCGTCGATCTCGAAAATGGTAAAGAAACCGCCCAGATAGGCAAGGCTCTTCACATCATCAGCATGCTTGGTCTTAATATCCATATCGCCCCACGATAACATGGCAAGTTCTAAAAAACTCTACGTCTCCCTCGCGGGAAAATGCCTCGGCTCTCTCTCACAAGATAGAGGCGGGAAGATAATCTTCCAGTACGAAAATAACGCGCAGCGCGCCCTCTCACTAAGCCTGCCTCTCGAAAAGCACAGCTTCACTGCGAGACAATGTGAAGGCTATTTCAACGGACTCCTACCAGAATCTGACTCTGTGCGCGCAGCACTGGCGAAGAGATACGGCATCAGCGCGCGTAATGACTTTAGCATCCTCGCAGCCATCGGCTACGACTGCCCTGGGGCAGTCTCCTTCTCTGAAAATGAAGAAGACTGCGGTGAGGTAGAAATCCCCTTAGAAGGAGAGCCTATCAGCGAAGATGAGCTAGAAAACCACCTGCTTGAGCTCCCCCGCAAGCCACTAGCCACAGGCACAGCCGACATGCGCCTCTCGCTCGCAGGAGCACAGGATAAAACCGCCCTCATCATGCTAGACGGAGCACCCGCACTTCCCAGCCCACGCACCCCCTCCACCCACATCATTAAACCCGCCATTGCGCTCGTCGCTGACAGCGTAGAGAATGAATACATCTGCATGCGCGCAGCGCGAGACCTCGGACTCCCTGTTCCTGAGGTCACCATGCGCTACGCGAACGATACACCCTATTTCTGCATCGAACGCTATGATAGAGAAATCGATGGAGGAAAGGTGAGACGCATCCACCAAGAAGACCTCTGCCAAGCGCTCAACATCAAGAGCAGTCGCAAATATGAAAGTGAAGGAGGACCTGGTCTGCCGCTGAGCTTCCAGCTATTAGAGCACTGCCAGAGACCCATTATCGCGAAACGCGACATGCTCGAACGCGTCATCTACAACTACCTCATCGGTAATGATGATGCGCACGGGAAAAACTTCTCCCTCCTGCATCTTGCAGGCGGAAGCGTCGCATTTTCCCCTGGCTATGACATCCTCTGCACGCAGGTCTATGTAGGCATGAATAGAGCCATGGCTATGCGAATGGGGAAAGAATACTACCGGACTAAAGTCACACGTCGAGCCATAGAAAAAATGGCAAAAGACTGCAACCTGCATATTAAGCAGATAGAAGACATCGCGAGCAAGCAGATAAAGCAGCTACCTGCTATACTTGAAAACATCCTCAATACCGACAGAAAAGACAGTGACATAGGCAAGCAGATTTATGAGCAATTAAAGAAAAACAGCGCGCAGCTCGAAAGCCTCCTACAGAGCTAGGCTCGGGGTATTTTGAGTGATAACTAGAAAAAAGGGTAGGATTATATGGTCGCGACACCTAAAGGTCTTGACCTTAGGTAGGGTGCAGGGACAGCGTCCCTGCTGGGGGCGTGGGGGCCGTCCTTGCATCCTGCTTAAGCTCGAGATCTTAAGAATCTTTTTAACGCTTCTCGCAGGGATGTCGTGTAGGTTAAGCTGCTGTTTCTGGCTTTGCCCCTCTTTCTGCGTCTGCCGCTTTATCAGCTTTCTCCGCGATGTGCTTGTGCAGTACGCACACTCGGTAGTAGGTGTAGGCCAGCATCATGAGTCCTAGGCATAGTGCCATGTAGCCCATGTTCAGGTAGGGCCAGTGGGCGTATCGACAGCTGATGCCCTGACTGCCGTCTCCCCGCTCATAGCTCAGGTAGCTGATGTACGAGTTCGCCGCATTCGCGCGTTCTCCCACTGCGAGCATTCTTTCTGCCCATTCGAATTTCTGCGAGACATTCAGGCTAAAGATGGCTAGTGGCTCTTCTTTTCCATATTCCACGGCTTCTACCATGTATACGCTGCTCGCGCATTCGCGTAGGTTAGGATACCACTTGTGCTGTGTGGCGTTTTCTGTGCTTGTGCTGACGAATGTTGCTTGTTCTTCGACTCCATGTTCCGTGTAGGATATGATGAGGATTGCTGTCGAGAAGAGGAGGATGAGCGCGCTTCCCAGCCCCCAGATGTGCACGCGGCAGATGTAGGTGGTGGCGACGAGGAGGAGGGCTGCCAGTATGGCGATGCTCGTGTATTTCAGGATGGTGTCGCTTAGGTGGGACTCGTAGTGGAGTTCTGCTGCGATGGGTTCTATGTTCTCGTTTAAGTGAAATCTTCTCAGGCTCAGTGTGTGGTGCTTTCCTATGTCGAGATAGGTGCTCATGTCGAGCAGGGCGCGTCGGCTCTTGTCTCCTTCTTTGATGTCGAGGTGGAGGATGTGGGTGCTCTGGCTTTCTTGGTAGCCTCGTAGGCTGATGCTGACTTCTGGGCTGAGTTCGATGCGGGTGGGGCTGCTCGCTGTGTCTTCTGTTTCTGCCGTCAGGCTCTGCGCGGGGAGTATGTAGTTGTACCGCTCGGTCTCGGCGTGGCTGTGCAGCCAGAAGTAGGCGACTAGGGGGATGAGCGTGAGTCCTAGTACGCTTTCTGCGACTCTCGGATGTCGGTGCTGCGCGGCTAGGCGTAGGGTGTAGATGAGTAGCCCCGCGAGTGCGAGTGTAGCGAGGCTGTACTGCCAAGAAAATGTCCCGTACCCGATGCTTTCTTTCACGCCATGTAGGCAGTGAAAGAGTAGCATGAGTATCAGGACGATGCTCGTATGCAGCAGGAGGGATATGGAGTAAGATGCTTTCTTTTTCATGGCTTCCGCTGCGGGCTGTGGTTTTTAAAATGCTTTATTGTGTACCTCTTGCTGGGCTAAGCTTGATGCTGAAGTTGCGCTTCGAGTCTTTTGTCCAGGAGAGGCAGCTCATGATGCCGGTGAGTTTGTCGTCATCGTCGAGTTTCAGGATGAGGGCTCCGTCTTTCGCGTCGAAGACTTCGGCGGTGGGTTCATCTGGGTCGTATTGGCCGTCGTAGATGGTGATGTTCACGGGGGTGCCGTCTTCGAACTCATTCAGATTGCAGCGCCCTGAGATGTTCAGGCGTGCTTCTGGGAGTTCGGTGTCGTAGATGGAGCCAACGAACTGGATGGAGTCTTCCATGAGCTCGGCTTTGTCGATCTGGAGGGTGAGTTTGCCAAATTGCTTGTCGCGCGTCCATTCTCCTCGGTAGAGGCAGCCGTTTTCGAATAGTGCCGCGATGCGCAGCTTGCGCGCGAGGCGTTCTTCTTCTTCAAAGGTGGCGCGTTCGATGACGGCGCGGCGGTTTTCTTCAAAGCTGCTGATGCGTTCGACGAGGAGCTTGCGAGCCATTTCTTCGCGCTGCTCAATGTAGGGGGCTGCCAGTTGCTTGAATTGCTCGCAGAGGGTGGAGATGGCGGCTTTACGCCTTTCGAGCCATTCGGGGGTGAGGATGGCGTACTGCGCGTCTTGGGTGGAGGGGTTCACGCTGTCTTTGATATCCAGCAGTGGTCTGTCGTCGATGTCGACGTCGCTGATGACCCAGGCGTTGCTAGGGGACTGGACGAGGCGTATTTTCGCTTCGAGTTTCACGATGCTGTCTTGCTCGTGGATGACGACGTAGACGCTTTCTTCGGCCATGGCTTTGAGCTTTTTCGCGATGTCGTCGAGCTGGGATGGTAGGGGCTTGGCTTGTCTGTCTTCGTCGATGAGGACTTCTGTGGGCGCGCCTACTTGCATGAGGTAGCCAGAGTCAGGACGGATGGCAGCGTTGATGGCTTCGTTGCTTGCCTTGCGCAGGTTGTTGAGCAGTTGAGGGGTATTCTCGAGTTTCAGCAGGCGTTCGGTGACGCGTACGGGGACTTCTGCGAGGATGAGCTGGCTGCCGTCTGCCTGCACGATGGCGGGCTGTGAGCTGCTTCCTTCGCTGGCGAGTTCTACCTGTGGGTAGGTGAGTAGTAGCTCGGCTATGGATTCTTGGAGCGCGGCGTTGCTGATCTGCTCTAGCTGGAGGGTGCTAGCGGAGTTTTTCTGTTCGTTTGTTTGGCTGCTGTCCTCGCAGGATACCCACAGGAGGGGGGCGATGACGGCTATGGTGCGGCAGATGTGACGGGCGGATTTCATGAAAATGAATGCGGGTTACTGGAATTTATTGCAAATACAAGCAGAAAGTAGGTGCATTCTGCCTGAATGTTTATTGCTTGTCAAGTGCTGAGCGTTGCGTATTGTGTCACGCAGTCGGGGGTGCGTGTCGCAGCTGCGCCTAGCTATCGCGTTTTTACTCGCTTTTTTCGTTATGCTCGCTCTTGGGGTTTTTCGCGTCTGACTTGAAGAAACCCCACTCGGCCACGCTAGGGAAGGCGGGGAGTCCGACGGTGCTAATGCGCGCGCGTAGGAGGAACCAGAGCTTGCGGAAGGAGTTCACGCGGTAGCGTTTTTCAAAGACGAGGAAACCGTCTTGACGCATCTTGTCGAGTATCTTGTGGTAGATGAAGCTCATGGCTTGCGCGGGGATGAGGGCATTTCTGTCTTCTGGGCTGAGCTGGTTGTAGAGTTCATCGGCTTCTCCGAAGAATTTCTCAGCGAGGCTGGCTTCGTAGTTCATTAGTTCGCGGAAGCGGTAGCTGTACTTTTTCTCGCGTATGTCCTCGACGCTCACGCCGAAGAGTTCCATATCTTGCTGTGGCAGGTACACGCGCTTGTATTTCACGTAGTCTTCCGAGGTGTCGCGCAGGATGTTGACAAACTGGAGCGCGTAGCCCAGCGCGATGGCATAGTCTCGCGCGGCTGGTGATGCTCCCATGACGGTGGCACTGGAGATGCCGACGCAGGAAGCTACTTTCCAGCAGTATCCGAGTAGTTCTTTCGCGTCGCGGGGCTGCTGCTGCTGGATGTCACAGCGGCAGCCGTCGATGAGTTCCATGAGGGGAGCTATGTCCAGCTGCGTCTTGCGGAGCAGTTCTGTGACTTCTTCTTCTAGTCCTGCTGCTGGCGTGACTGTCTGGTGGAGGATGTGTGCCCAGCGGTCGAGCGCGTCATGTCGCTCCTCATCGCTCATGCCCGGCTCATCGACGATGTCGTCGACAATGCGGCAGAAGGCGTAGAGCTGCGCCATGTGGGTGCGTCTTTCCTGTGGGAGATCCATGAGGGTGAAGGCGAGGTTCGACTTCGCCTTCTTCGTGATATGATCAGATTCTGTCATAGCGAGGTGGTGTAAGAATGTAGGGGTGGGGTCTCGTTAGGGAATGATGCCCCAGTGCTCCGTGAAGGGCCAGATGGCGAGGCTCGCCGGGCCGAGGACGTTAAACTGCTTCACCGAGCCCCAGTAGCGGGAGTCTAGCGAGTTCTCTGTGTTATCACCGATGGCGGCGTATTCATTCAGGTTCGGATCCAGTGGGCTTTTCTTGAGCTGTAGGGAGGCGGTTTCGGTGATGAAGGCGTAGGGGGCTTCCTTTCCAGATGCGGGGATGTAGCCGCTGGGGTTATAGGGGGCGCCGCGCTTGCTGATGCGTTCGAAGGTCGCAATCTGGGGGATCTCGCCATTGATATAGAGGTTTGGCTTCTTGATGCTGACCGTCTGACCAGGGAGTCCTGAGAGGCGTTTGATGTAGTGCGTGCCTTCGCTCTGGTCGCTCATGCTTTCGCTAGTCGAGCCGTCCGTACGTATGCCGCGTGTGTCGAAGACGAATGTCTCGCCGAGCACGGGCTTGCGGAAGTGGTAGGACATGCGGTTCACGATGACCATGTCTCCTGCATCCGCGCGTCCGCGTATGATGCTTTCACCAGCGCGGAAGCTCGCCATAGACTTGTCAATGGGGTTAAATCGGTACTTGCCTGTGTCTTTCAGGTACTGGATGAAGGCACCAGGGGCGGATGGGACGGTGGCCTGAGAGCCATCGCTGAACTCGATGACGGTCTCGACAAAGAGAAGCCACTTCGGGCGGCTGCTCACAGCAATGATGGACTTATCCGTCTCGGCGACGAGGTCGATGTAGCTGCTGCCCTTTGTCACGGCTGTTATCATGCGCTCGGGGAAGCTAGGTACTTCGTCGATGGGGTGGATGATGATACCATTCAGACTAGGCTGCATCGAGCCTGTCGGGATGCGGAAGGGCTGTGCGTAGTAGGTACGGATGCCGAGGAAAACCACGAGAATGACGAAGAGCGACTCCACCATCTCGGCGACGAAGGGGCGCTTGAAGCCACGGTAGCTCTCGCTGCGCAGCTGGATGGCAGCCGTGAGCTGCTTCGCCTTCTCCTTATCCCAGTCGCGCAGGGCGAGTTTCAGCTCGCGCAGCGGCTTGTCTAGCTGCTCGTAGGCCTCCTCGGTGATCTTCGTGGAGAAGTGGCGCAAGTAGCGGCGCGTGCTGCCACACATCGCATGCCCTTCGCGTCGCCAGCTAGGGCTGAACCATGCAAAAATCGTGTCGACAAAAAAGTTGAGAATACACTTAAGAACAGTCATCATAATAAAAAAAGTAAAATAGAAAAAAGATAAGGCTCAATACACGATGATCAGTCAATCATCTGTGCACCTTGGAAAATGAGGATGAACATCACGATAGCCGCCCCGATCCGGTACCAGCCGAAGATATCGAGGCTATGCTTCTGGAGGTAGCCCACGAGCCAGCGCACCGCGACGACGGCACTCAGCCATGCGACAGCCGTACCGACGATGATAGGCATGACACCGAGCTCCTGCACCATCTCTCCACCATGCTCCCACGCATCATGAGCGGAGGCCGCGGACAGGGTCACGAGTCCGAGTAAGAAGCTGAACTCCACGGAGGCCTTCAGGCTCAGTCCCGTGATGATACCACCGAGCATGGTCGTCAGACTGCGACTCACCCCAGGGCACATAGCGATGCACTGCATGAGACCTATAGCCAGTGCCTGCTTCCATGTGAGCTCCTCGACCGTCTTGCCCGAATCTGCTGTGATCTGCTGACCTTCGAATTGCTTTGCTTGGCGGCACTTATTCCAGCGGGTGAAGAGGAGAATCACCACACCACCGATGAGCCATGCCCATGCGACCGTCTGCGCGCTGAACAAGTAGGTCTTAATCATCTTCCCGAAGAGCAGCGCGATCACCACCGCAGGCGTGAAGGCTAGGATGATGTTAATCAGCAAGCGCAGCCCCGCCGCATCCTTCCCGAAGAGCCCCATGATCATCTGCTTCACACGCTGGAAGTACAGCCCCGCGACCGCGATGATAGCGCCCCCCTGTATACAGACGGAGAAAGCATTCATCGCCGTGGAGCTCTTCATACCCAGAAGGTACTGCGTGACAATAAGATGCCCAGTTGAACTAACAGGAAGATACTCGGTAATACCCTCGACGATGCCGAGGATGATGGCTTCTAATACGGTCATGTGTCAGAACATCATACCTACATTCTGTTCAGAGGTCAATGACTAAATCTAGCGATGTCCTTTTATCCCACTGAGCATTAGGCATGGCGCGGGGAGCTAGAGCGACAAGAAAGAAAAACCCCCTAAGCGTGCAGCTCAGAGAGTTCTTCTTGTAAATATGTGCGATGTATGTACACGTGTCGACTTAGGCGCGACGACGGCGACGTGCCAGAAGGCCAGCGAGTGCGAGCAGGCTCATCGTGGCTGTGCTAGGCTCAGGGATGTACTGCGCGAAGCCGATGGCGGGGTCGAAAGAGGCTTGAGCGATCAGAGCTGCCTGATCGACTAAGATAGCCCCATCATAGAGAGCGACGTCATCGACGATGATTTTGTTACTGGTGCGACCAGCCTTTTGACTTACGGCACCAGCGGATATGTTTGTCAGCGTGTATTCTGGTGTCCCGTCAAAGACGTCTGCCGCAAATGTGCCAGACGTGGTAGAAAGAAGCCCCGACTTATCATATACAGAGAAGGTGTAGCGATCTTCAAAGACAGAGAAGCTGTAGTTGTACCACAGATTGTTGAGTCCAGCCAGAGAAGCAGCATCAGCCTGAGGATCTACTGACGTGACAGAGCCAGACTTGACAGCACCCTCCGCTGGCGTATTCGTATAGAAAAGAATCAACGCCCCAGCACCACTGTATTCAAAGTCAAACTGAGTGCCACCGTAGGTAAAGCCGATTGGGGATCTCCATTGTGCACTATCGTCTCCAGTTCCTGTGGCTGGAAGAACCAGCGAGCTAAAGGATAGAGTAAAACCCCTATCGCTGCTAATGCCATCGAGCCCCGCGTCACTGTCTATCTCCCATTCTCCCCCTGTCATCGTGTACGCAAAGCCGTTACCGCCGTCGACACTATCTGCCCCATATCCTTGTAACTTACTTTGTGTTTCATAATTACGGTAAGCTGTGCCTACGCTTGTGATCTCAGTAGTGCCAGCATTCGTGGCATCGTTACGAATATCGGCACCATTATTATAATCGCCATTAAAGTCTATGGCGTAGCGCAGATCAGCGTCTATGCTTGCGGAAGCGCTAAGAGCACTTAGGGCTAGGAGAGTAGTTAATATCGTAATTTTCGTTTTCATATGTGTTAAATGGGCTATAATAGAACAGAGAAATAATGAAATTTCCTAGCACGACCATAACACTATCCTTCAGACGTGTCAGGAAACGCAGGAATTTCTAACAACCATCGCATAATTCAACAGATACAGACATAAAGTTTTCGATAAATGTAGGCAGTTTGGAAATCAAAAATAATTTTTTTAAAAAATACATTCCTGCTTATTTTCAATGCTTAGAGTTTTTAGCGAATTAACACATCGGATTTTTTTTATTTATTTTTTTAAAATAGTGAATCAGCATTTCGCATATAGTAAAAAACACATATCACAGCACTCTTTAAATATGATATTGTTACGCGCGTTTTACGAATTGAGTTTTTTCTATTATTTTGCTAGAAAATCAAACAATTATCCACATACTTATTTTTTGTTATTTAAATTCAATTTAAATAAGAATATTCAGCGTGCTTATTTTAAAATGCTAAGGGAAGAAATTGTATATATTTTGTTGTATGACATTTAAAACGCCTTTTGCAATAGAAATAATTCGTAAATATTAATGATTTGTGATGCAGTATACGATCCACGTCCAATAGGCAGGTTCTCGCAATTAGCAGCCCAAGATTTTGATTGATTTTTTTGTTCAA
>CAYJJD010000084.1:0-10796 GCA_964370425.1 uncultured Akkermansia sp.
AATGCAAATATCGTGATAAGTGTACAAACAGTTCAAACAATCAAAAGATAGTCACCAAGCATATTTGGTCTGGTTATGTGGAACTTACCGAGGATATTCGCCATAGCGCAAAGGGTAAGTAGATATACGCTTTGCGCAGTCAAACCATTGAGTGAGTATTTGCCGACGCAAAAGAAAAACACGCTAAGCGTCATACGTTTATTAAAAGACTCCCAAGGGTACAAAACTGGGTTAGGCTTAAGTTCTTTGCAATGAACCTCAAAAAGCTGGCAATGTGGGCTTACAATCCTGCACTTTTTGCTGTTTTAGACGTAATTGTGTGAAAAACCCAGGTATTCCAACTCCGAATACCCGGGTTCTTTGACGGTCTGACCAGAGGAGAGTTTTCTCCTCTGGTTTTGGTTTTATACATAATAAATTGTTATATATAGGATGAACCACGTTGATTTATATTTATCCAACAAATAAACTTAGGAACGAGTACATAGAATTGCCCGTATCACTTTCATAAATATAAATCTAAAATGTTGTTAAATGCATGATTTTTAATATAATTAAAAATTAAACCTAACTTTTCTCTTAGCTCCAATTTGTCTGCGTATTCCCTACCCCAGTAGAAGGTACAGTGTATACATTATTGGCACCATTTTGTATTATCGTTTGTGTATTAGGACCCTTTTTTACTGCTTTCCACTCAATTGTCGTACCTGCCGGAACATCAAGAAACACTTTCCATTCGGGGTAATTTGGACTTATAGCAGGTCCAAAAGCAGAGTCCATATTCCAACTACCAAGTTCCGAAACATTCCCTGTAATAAATATATTTTCTCCCCATAAAGTGTAAGCATTATTAACTTTAAACTCTACAGGAGTTAAAACAGTTTCTCCCTGTAAAGACCAATCAAACGAAATTGCACCTCCATCTTGAGGCACTGTATAAGACCTATTACTTACCGCTTCCCACTCAACTCCATTAAAATCTTGTTTAATGGTTTTAAATTGTATTGTTTGTCCAACAGGAAGATTGACTGTTATACTCCATGTAGGATATGACGGGCTATATCCAGGGCCTGCGGCGTTTGCGGGATTCCAATTACCCAACGCATCTACATTGCCTGATATAAATACATTTTGCCCTAAATTCGTATGTGCGTTTTCAATATAGAAAGTTACAGGAACTGTAGTTTTTGTTTGACTACTGCTTACCTTATAAAGTTTTGATGAATTTCCCTCAATCTCTAATGCAATTTTCCCGCTTTGAGAAACTGTAATTTTATCAGTCGAGTCAAAAATATTTTCTAGTACAGTTCCTGGTTGGATAGAGCTTTCCTCTCGCAAAAGAACATTAGAATATCTATCAAATTCAGAATTGTTAAAAGCACAAATTATTTCTTGTCCTGCATTAACTCCACTGTCAATTCTTCGTGAAAATACATACGTATCGTGGGAAGACCACATTTCCCGTTGAGTTCCAAAACTTAGTGCAGGATATGTATCTTTTATTTCATTTAAATCACTAATTAACTGATATGTGTTAGTTGAAGTATTGAAATAATCGTTCAAAACATTTCCATTTGCATCTCTTTCAACCATCGACCATCTGTTCCACGAATCGGCTAAGCCATACATAACTTCGCCATACATGTTACCACGATTTTGTTCTGTTCCTTGAAATACTACGGGTATTCCTCTGACTGTAAATAAAAACACCAATGCATTATGTAATTTATCAACATTGTTATCTGCCTCAGTTAAAAATCTATTTCTATCATGATTATCGATAAATACAACCATTTCGTTTGCATTTCCGTCATATATATAATCTTGATCTAAAACAGCTTTTATTGTGGTATCAAAGCTATTGCCATGACCGAACGAATCTACGATAGCTTGAAACAATGGAAAATCAAGCATCCCTGTTTCTCCGTTATCGCCAACCCAATCTGAAAGAAAATCAACATGCATATCGAAATTTTCACCAAATGTTGGTACATTAATATACTCTTGTATGTCGTTAATATCTGATGGATACATGCATTTAGCAGCATCCACTCTAGCTGCGTCGGCTCCGGTATAGTCAAACCAGTACTTAATCGAATCCATCACTGCTTGTTTTGCAGCGGGATTATCAAAATCTACGTCATCTAATTCTCCTAAATCGTGATCTTCAAGCATTTGAGTACTCCAGTCGTTATGAGGGTGCTCTGCATTCCAATCAATAGGTCCATTGTTGTGATACCAATTAACATTATTAAACGGTGCTACTGGCTCAAGTTGTGTCCCTGGTTTAAATGACGTTGCTGTAGAATATGCAGCATTGTTACCAGTGCCTTTAAGATAATCTCCAATATGATTAGGAACAATATCAAGAATAACCTTTATATCCATTTCATGGCATTTATCAACAAGCTCTTTTAACTTTAGTTTACTTTGTTCTGGATTTTCTGTTCCAAAGTATCTACTTGCTCTATAAGAATCATAAATATGGTATCCGTGATAAGCTGTAGGTCCTTGAACGCCCTGTGCATCTGGTACACTCCACAGCTGTGGATCCATAATCGGAGAAATCCATATGGCGGTATACCCCATCCCTTTTATATAAGGGAGTTTTTCAATTATTCCTTGCCAGTCTCCACCTTTCATATATCGCATATCTTCAGCCGTTACCTCTTGATAGCGCAAAGCTTCGCCTGTAGCATTATTGGTTAAATCTCCATCGTAGAATCTATCAGTCATTATTTGATATATTCTTTCACCTTGAAATGTATCTGTTCCAGAAGCTTTTGCAACTAAAGAAAACTGTAATGGTGGGAATAAAGCTAGCATAATTGCTATGCTAATTGCTATTGATACTAACTTTCTAATTAAAATTTTCTTTTTCATAATCTTTCCCTTTCAAATTTTTTCTACCCCTTAAAAACCTTAAATCCCATTTCGCTTAAAACTAATTCTCTTGCATCACTTTGTAAAACAACATTTTTAGATTTAATATATTCCCCTATTTCCACATCCTTTCTTCCGCAGTTCATCGCTATAGTCATAGTTTTTTCGTTAAACTTTCTTTCATATATCAAAAGTCCGTTTTTATCCGCATGGATAATACTCATATCTCCGAAAACCAAAGGTTCGTTGTCATTTCTAAGCTTCGCGAGTTGTTTGAAAAACTCCCTCTCATCTTGATTTGGTTTGTCCCAAGGCATTGCGGCTCTAAGCTCAAATTCGCTGTTTCCGTCCATGCCGAGTTCGTCGCCGTAGAACACAGACGGGACACCTTGAGAGGTGAACAAAAACAGTTCCGCAAGACGAAGTTTTCTTATGTCGCCGCCACAATAGGAGTAGAACCTGTTTACGTCATGGCTGTCTAAAAGGTTTAGTTGCCCTTTTACTACCTCTGAAGGATAACGATAGTTCATCTTTGTAACACGCGAGGCAAACTCAACCGCATCGATAGATTGAAGCGCAAAAAAGTCTCGGCAGTATCTTCTGAAGTCATAGTTCATTGTAGAGTCAAACATGTCCCCTTTTAACCAAGTTTCTGAACTTTCCCAAATCTCCCCTATCATAACACTGTCGGGTTTTATATCTCTTCCAGTCTTTTTAAACAGCCTCCAAAAATCTTTGTCAACCTCGTTTGCAACATCAAGCCTAAATCCATCTACATCAAAGTTTTTGATCCAATGTGCGCAGACATCGGCAAAATATGCTTTAACTTCGGGGTGGCTTGTGTTTAGTTTTGGCATCTTTCTTTCGTACGCAAAGCTGCTGTAGCTAGGCTTTTCCGTTTCGTCTTGCGGACGTATAATAGGAAATTTAAGAGAATAGAACCAATCTTTATAGCGAGAATTTTCGCCATTTTTAACGACGTCGTCAAACGCAAAGAAATACCAACTGCAATGGTTGAACACCCCGTCTATTATTACCCTCATCCCTAAACTATGCGCTTGTTCAACTAGTTGTTTAAACTCGCCGTCGGTGCCGAGATTGGGAGAAATGTGGTAGTAGTCGAGAAGATCATATTTATGATACTCAGCGGCGGTAAATATAGGGTTTAAGTAGATACAGTTAAACCCTTGATCTTTTATGTAATCAAGGTTTTGAGCAATTCCGTTTATCGTTCCGCCAATTCTTGAATTTAATTCTATCCCGTTTTCCCACAAAGTTTTTGCTTTATTAATTTTAATCTCTCTTTTTCCGTTTGCAAAACTATCGGGAAATATGTTGTATACAGTAGCTTTTTTAAGCCAATTTGGAACGTCGCTTACCTCTTCTCTCATTATGAAAGGATATTGATAAAATTCGCTTCTTTCAATGGGTGGCTGATTTGCAAATATATCGGAAAACATAATGGCTGTTTCGTCACCGCTTTTAAGCTCAAAGTAGTAACAAACCCTGTTATATGGCGTGTCAAACGTCTTTTCAAAATAATCAAATTCGTTGTCGCTCGCTTTTTTCTCCATCGTGAGCGGTGTGAAAACAATTGGGTCGGACGGTTGAACACGGTCGCCGTAAAAAAGCGTACAACGTTCGATGTTGTCTTTAGCACATCTTATCCTTATAGTCATGTTGTATTCGCTGTTTGCGAAAGCGTATTGTGACAACGGAATATGCGTAATAGCGTTTTTTATTATCATTATTTTGCACCCTTTCTATTTGAAACTGATTTAATCGGCTAACCCTTAACCGAGCCGGACGAAAGCCCCGATACCATATTTTTTTGAATAACGAAAAATATTATCAAAACCGGCAACGAGGTCAGGATTGATGCTGCGGTAAAAAGCGGCCAATTTCTTGTATAGTCGGTTGCTTGAAGCGAAAACAACCCCACAGCAAGGGTGTAGTTTTCCGATCCCGAAAGAAAAATTGTCGTAAAAATATACTCGTTCCAAACATAAATCAAAACCAAAACCGACGTTACTATTATACTTGGGGCGGCTAGCGGTAGAATTATCTTTGTTAAAAGATTGAAGTCGTTTACCCCGTCTATCTTTGCGGCTTCTTCAATCTCGATAGGGATACTGTCGAAATAACCTTTCATGTTCCACAAGGCAAATATTATCATCGTACCTGTAAAAATTATTACTATACCTATATTAGTATTAAGAAGGTTCATAAGCCTAATAATTCTATAGATTGCGAAAAGCGATAATATTGCCGGAAATGCGTTAAGCAAAAGCAGTATGTTCATAACGGCTTTTCTTCCCGAAAACTTGAACCTTGAAAAGGAATACGCCGCGGGTACGGCTACAGAAATAGTAAGCAATACTGTTAAAGAACTTAGCAAAAAAGAGTTTTTTGCCCAAAGCAAAAACGGCTGGTTAAACAACATTTCTTTATAGTTGTTTAAAGTTATCTCTCTCGGAAAAAGCCTAAGTTCCGTTGTTATTATGCTGTTGCTTGCGTTTAAAGAAACCGAAAGAGCATAGATAATAGGTATAAGAGTAACAAAGCAAAGAAGTATAAAAACTACGTTTAAAAGTGCAAGTTTAAATGTTCTTTTATGTTTGTTTTTAATCATGTTTAACCCCCAAACACCTTAATTAGTTTAAAAGATCCTGTCGAGTGAATTTAAGCACCAGAGTATATAACAAAACAATTATAAAAAAAACCACAACCGAGGATGCCGAGGAAAAACCGTAGTTACTTGTAACAAAAGCTTTTTCATATACATACGTGATAACGGTGTTTATCTCTGCCCCTGTCCTAGAGCCCGTCTGCATCGTCATTAAAAAGATGATGTCAAACTGTTTAAAGGTGGTGAACGCCGTCATAATAAACGCCGGAGCTAAAATAGGTTTTATTATAGGTGCCGTTATTTTGAAATGCGTTTGCCAAAAGTTTGCGCCCTCTAGCTTTGCGCTTTCGTATATTCCTTTGTCAACGCTTTGGATAGCTCCGTCAAACATAGTAATCATATACGGAAGACCTAGCCACAGATTAACCACAAGGCAACTTAAAAACGCCATTAAATCGGAGGATAGAAAGTTTATCGGGTCAAATCCTAAAGATTTCAATATCTGATTTAAAAACCCAAACTCGGTATTAAACATGCCCATTCGCCACAATAAAATTGAAACGTATGCCGGCATAGCCCAAGGAAAAATCAATAGAGTTTTGTAGACCCTTTTTAACCGAAGCCCCTGTGTGTTTAAGCCAAGAGCTATCAAAAACCCAAAGAACAGCATAAACGCCATGTTTAAAAATGTCCACAAAAGTGTTGTTGCGATCGCCGCCAAAAAACCCGAATCAAGAGTGAACAAGACTTTTTTATAGTTTTGAAATCCTATTAAATCGAACTCGAACCATTTGTAAATACCCATATTTGTGAACGATATATATGCGGTGTATATTAACGGTATAAGCGATATAAGTACAACTATTATCAAAAACGGAGCCGAATAAAGCCACGGCAACACTTTTTTTCTGTTCATAGTAAACCTCTGTTTTTTGCTGTTTATTTAATAAAATATAAGTCAAGGGGAGATGGAGGATTCTCCCCTTGAATGCCGTAAGCGTAAATATTACTTTTTACAATATTTTAATTTAGCTTAAATTATTGCATAGCTTCTATCTGCTCGATTGCTTGTTGTTGGTATTTTTCCGCTTCGGTTGCTACATCTCCACCGTTCTTGTTGACAGAAGCCAATAGCCCATCGGTTACTCCCCACATGACATCCATCTCGGGAATGTTGGGCATTGGGACAACTTTTGCCGCCATCTCTTCAAGCGCCATTATCATTTCGTTTTCCGTCACCGCAGGATCTTCATATGCCATGGCGTTTGCCGGGGCACAGTTTGCGGCTTTAGCGAGTTCTATACCGGCTTCGGGTGAAGCGAGAACTTTGAGGGTTTCTGCAACTGCTTCTTTTTTGTTTTCAGCAGCGTGTTTTAAAACTTGAACACCTTGAACCCCCGAGAACGGCATAAGCGGAGAACCGTTAGGTAAAACGGGCATCGGAGCAATTCCAAGATCTATATTTGCTTCTTTAAGTCCCGGAACAAGCCACGGACCGCCAATTGTAAACTCGGCTTTCCCTTCGGTGAACAACGTTGTAACCGTGTTATATTCGCCGTCTGCCGGCATATATGGTACAAACTCTTTGTGATATTCCAAGGCTTCGATAGTTTCGGGAAGGTTAAGCCCCGGTTCCATATCAGAATTTATGATATACCCTCCAAAACCTTGTATCCAAGGAGCGGCGCTGTATGCGGTTGAATGTTGTTCGACAAGTACGTAATAATCAGAGGTTGTTCTTTCTTTCATCTCTTCAAGCAACTGCTCCGTTGTTTCGGGAGGACTGTCGTTTAAAGCTTTATTATACATAAACAATAGTGCTTCGTAATATATAGGCATCTGATATCTTTCGCCCTTATATGTTCCGGCATCAAGTGTCATCGGGAAAAAGTCGGAAAGTTCCTCTTCGCTCAAGATATCTGTTATCGGAGAAAGTATCCCCATTGCGGCAAAAACACCGACTTTGTCGTGTGCCCACATATACATATCGGGAGCACTTGAAGGATCGTTGCCCGCAAGTTTTAAAGCCTCGTTGACGTTTT
The DNA here is from genome assembly GCA_964370425.1 of uncultured Akkermansia sp. GTDB lineage: Bacteria > Verrucomicrobiota > Verrucomicrobiia > Verrucomicrobiales > Akkermansiaceae > Akkermansia. The sequence goes on from CAYJJD010000084.1 coordinate 7,555, forward strand.
CTTTTCTTTCAAACGTAACAACTACTTCGGGGGCTAAGCTATCGGTTTGTTTTTGTAAGGTTTCTGCAATAGTTGGGTCTACCGTGTGCCATATAGTAATTTCAACAGGGTCTGCGTTTTCCGTTTCGCTTTGTTCCGAGCTTTCCGGTTGGGTTTGTTCTTGTGGTGTTGCGCAAGAGGCAAACAAGCTTACACATAGGGTTAATACAATAAACAATGCTATAAATTTTTTCATTTTTGGTGCTCCTTTCAAATTCGGTTTTACTAAAATCGTTTTACTATACGTTTTACTGTTGTTTTAGCAATATAATTGAAAATTTTTATACAAAAGTATTGCAAACAACGAAAAAATATCGTATAATTTAAACAAATTATATCACCGAGGTTTTTTGTTGTCAATAAAAAAAAGTGATGTTTTACTATTATTTTTCGTAAAACGCTTTACTATAAGGAGGCCAAACCATGCCATACACCATTAAAGATGTTGCGGAAAAATCCGGAGTTTCTATCGCAACGGTTAGCAAAGTAATAAACAACAAAATGTATGTGTCGCAGGACACAAAAGCAAAGGTTCTTGAGGTAATGCAGGAACTAAACTATTCCCCCAACGTTTCTGCGGCAAGTCTTGCGCGAAAGAGCAACAACAACATAATCTACGCTGACAGTTTTAGCAAAGGTCTTCCGTACCACAACCCCCATATGTTTGATATTATATGCGGAATAAGCGAACGGTTAAGCGAAAAAAATTATCGATTATCTTTGCTTAACATTAATTCCGAAAAATTTTCTGCTGAAGAGATAATAGAACAAGCGATAGTGGGTCACGCTAGCGACGGTATTATAATAAACAGTACATTCGTAACCCATAAAATTGAAAAGTTGCTATTAAACTATGATTTTCCGCAGATGTGTATAGGTTCGCCCGATTTCGATAGTATTCTGTCTTGGATTGACACAAACCACACGTTGTCTTCAAACATAGCGGTTGAGCATCTGTTGCAAATAGGTTGTAAAAAAATCGCGTTTGTCGGTGGCGACAAACAAGAGCATATATTTATGGAAAGATTGTTTGGCTATCAAGTAGCAATGAAAAAAAACAATCTGCCAATATATCAACACCATATAGTGTACAACCCTCCCGATATTGAACAGATTAAAAAGTCAACAATAAAACTTCTAAGCGACGACAATCGGCCCGACGGAATTATATGCGCAAACAGCTTAATCGCAACAGGCGTCGCCCTAGCAATCGACCAACTGGGGCTTAAAGCTCCAAACGATATAGCATATCTTTGTTTCGACAGATACCCTTATACCCCAACTATATCTCCAACTCCAACCGTTATCGACATAGATCTTTTCGATCTCGGAGTTCAAACCGGAAACATGATGCTTAAAAAAATAAAAAACCCTGCAGTTCTTATTCAATCCTATACAGCTTTGCCGGAACTTATTAAGATGTATACTACCTAACAATATACTTATATAAAGGAAAATACAATATTATGAACAACGAACCAAAAAAACACCATTTTATTCCGCAATTCATTTTGAGAAATTTTTCTTTCGGAAATAATAATCAACTGCATTATTATAATAAAAAGAGTAAACTAGAGACTGTTGAAAACACAAAAGATATTTTTATGGTAAAAAACCTTTATCGTGATGAAAAAAACTTTCCTAGTAATCCAACAAAAATTGAAAAAGATTTTGCTATTTTTGAAAGAGAAGCCGCAGAAATCATCAATGCAAAATTATTAGAACAAGACGAAATAATATTGTCATTTCAAGAAAACGCTTTAATTATGTTATTTTTTGCTCTCATGGGTTTTCGCTCAAAAAACAATGCCGAAACATTCGGAACTCGAACAAAAAATGACTCAATGAAATTCTATTCAAAATATCAGACTAATAAAGATTTTGATGACCTCTTCAAAAGAAATCTTGGCTATCTAGTAAATTGCAGATCATTAACCGAAGTTATGCAACATGAAAATATTGATGATCCCTTTAAGTTATTTATGCAACGTGATATATTTGGTTATTTCGGGCAGTATATCGCTATTGCTCAGAGGCAACCCGAATCGGCAGAATTTATAATAACCGACACCTACCCTACAGTAATAACAGGTGACATTGGAAACGGTATTCCTCTTCACATATATTCTGCATTTTCTGTTTCACCTAACAGGGCACTTCTTATGGTTAGTAACGGAGCGGATGCAACGCCTCAGAAAATTCTTTCCTTTCGCTCCAGCATATTAACACCACCGAAAATTTCTAATGAAAACCAAAGCATAACTATTCGAGTTAAAAAAATGCACTCCGAAGAGGTCGAAGCATTAAATGAAATTTTATTCAAAGAAGCCCATGAAGGAATTGCATATAAGACTAAAAACATCTTTCATATACTATGATTTTTAAATTGAAAAATTGCATTCTTGTAGTTGATGAAAAATATAAATCAGGCAAATTTCAACAAACTCTATTCCTTGCTGATTGTCTGTAAATCCTCATATATACAGGGTTTTTATATACCCTCACAAAACTTCGCACCAAAAAAGTGATGATATCTCATAAGATTTATCATCACTTTTTTAATTATACCATACTAAATAAATTGTTTTATTAAAAACTTTAAATAATCTACTCTTCCATGAAGTATTTGGTTGACATAAACAATGTCTTTTTCTTGCTTGTAGAAACATAAATAAACCTCTACTATAAGCATACAGTAACCAAATTTTTTAAGCAGTGTACTACACCCATATTAGGGAAATCATTCAAGTTTTCTTATGTTTTTTACCGCTTATCCGTTATGCGTTTACAGATTTACCCCACTTTCATGCGATGTATCGTAGCAATATCATTTAGCTAATTGCGTACCGTGCGCATAATAACGTCTTTACATTTCAACCCATTCATTTTTTCCGCAATCCCATCTCAAAAGGAATTCATCTTCTTGTATAATTGCTCCAAACACTGGTTCAATGAAAGATTTTATCATATCCATAACCACTTGAAACTCAAGTGTATCATCTTTAATAACCTTGAGAAAGGCTTTCCACCTCTTAACAATATCATCATCACTAGACAGTGTCATAAGCCTATCGAAGCTATCTGCTTCATAGTGAGTACCACGACAGCTCAAAGTTTCAAATACGGCTGACCTAAGTTTTGCTCCGTCAAAATCAAAAGTAGAAGCTAAGTAATAAATATCATAGAAATCTTTCATTCTACTA
>CAYJJD010000085.1:0-10751 GCA_964370425.1 uncultured Akkermansia sp.
TGTCAATCAAGTTAACGTATATGGGACGCCGTCCTTGCATCCTGCTTAAGGTCAGCGGACCTTAAGAATCCATTTAGGTGTCACGTCTGGGTGTTGTGTCACGCATATTAAAAAGTCAGCTCTCCGCGTCTTCTAGGGAGATGAGTTTTAGCTTTCCTAGCGTCTCTCGCTTCCTTCCCGGTAGGTAGCAGTTTTTCCACTGCTGGGCACTGCGCCTCGGTTTCACGTAGTACTCTCGCACGAGTTCTCCAGTGTCTTCTATGATGAGTGCGTAGCGTGCTTTTCTGCCTCCTCTTTTTACTGGGACATCGCGTACAAATGCATCGCAGCGTGTGCTGGCTTTTTCCCCTGCTATGCCGAGTTCTGCGCAGTAGTGCTTCCATACAGCCCCATGTCCGCGTGCCTGATGATGCACGGCGGCTAGGGCATGGGCGATTTCATGCAGGATGACGCGCTGGATGATCTGCTGCTCCTCCCAGCTGCGCTGGAGGTAGTATGTCACGAAGTGGATGGAGAGGCTGATGGCTCTCTGCTCAGGTCGGCAGCAGCCCAGTCTGCGCTTCGCCTTGTCCCAGAGGAATACCCAGTCTTCTAGCCCTAGTGCATGCAGGCAGTTCTGCGCGTAGCGTGAGACGGCAGGCGCATCTTTAAAGGCTTCTGTTTGCTCAGGGAGCAGTTCGATGAGGGAGGGTGTAGGCATGTTCTGGGGAAAAATAATGGATCGCAGGTTTCCCGCGATCCATTATGATAGATTGAGGGCACTTGCCGCTTACTTGCGGGCAGCGGCTTTTTCTTCGAGTTTCGTGCGGACGAGGTCTTCGATTTCCTTGTAGAGTTCTTCATTCGCGCGCAGTGCATCTTTCGCGCTGTCGCGTCCCTGTGCGAGCTGGCTGCCGTTATAGCTGAACCATGAGCCGCGCTTCTGCACGACGTCGAACTCCATGGCGAGGTCGAGGAGGCTGCCCACAGACGAGATGCCTTCATTGTACATGATGTCGAACTCACATTCTGTGAAGGGAGGTGCTACCTTGTTCTTGACGATCTTGAGCTTCGTGCGGTTACCCGAGACGCTGCCGTCTGTGCTCTTGATCTGACCGATGCGACGGATGTCGCAGCGGACGGAGGCGTAGAACTTCAGTGCACGACCACCGGGCGTGGTCTCAGGATTACCAAACATGACACCTATCTTTTCGCGGATCTGGTTTGTGAAGATGCAGACGGTGCGAGCCTTGGATATCATGGAGGTGAGCTTACGCAGGGCGGCGCTCATGAGGCGTGCTTGTGCGCCGACGGTGCTATCTCCGATGTCACCTTCGAGTTCTTGCTTCGTGACGAGCGCGGCGACGGAGTCGAGCACGATGACATCAATGGCATTTGAACGGACGAGGGCTTCGCAGATCTGTAAGGCTTCTTCACCGCTGCTGGGCTGAGAGATGAGGAGGTCATCGAGCTTGACACCCAGCTTTGCGGCGTAGGAGGGGTCTAGTGCGTGCTCGACGTCGATGAAGGCAGCGAGTCCACCAGATCGCTGAGCCTGGGCGATGGCAGTGAGGGTGAGGGTGGTCTTACCAGAGGATTCTGGTCCGTAGACTTCGATGATACGCCCGCGTGGGAAACCGCCTACGCCTAGTGCGCGGTCGATGAGGAGATTCCCAGTAGGGATGACTTCGACCTCCATGGTCTTGCGGTCGCCGAGGCGCATGATAGCACTTTCGCCAAAGTCCTTTTGGATCTGGAGCATGGCGGAGTCGAGGGCGCGCTGGCGGGCGGCCTTTATTTTTTCTTGGTCAGCGGGTTGAGCGCACATAGATGATAATGATGTTGAATGTGGGGTGGGGGCTTGATGGGGATACCTAGCCTCGCTTAAGGGGATCTTGCGAAATTAGCAGCTTCGGAATTTGCATGTAGTTTGGATGATAATTTACGGCGTTTGGGTGCGCATAGCGAGCTATGTAAGCCCAAAAAGCTGTAAATTATCGCCAAAATGCAGCAAAAGTCGTGCTGTTTTGTTCATTTTCGAGATCACCATTCTGCACGGACTAATTTCGAAAGGTCGCCTTAAATGTCATGACAAGCTTACCTTTTCTTTGGAATGGGAGCAAGAAAAATATCGCGCGCCGTCTGTCTGTCGCCATCTGTATTCTCGAATTATTGATATACAGCTAACGCAACACTCACCCGCTTTAGGTGTCGCTTTTAGTTCAGGCTGCGGGTGTAGCTACTGAGCCAGTTTTTCGAGGTGTTTTCCAGTTTGTCCATCATGTCGGCGATGTTCGTGCTGCCCACCTGCTTGTCCGTAGCAGCTATTTCTCTCGCCCGCGTCACCATGGCATGGTAGTTTTTTTCCGTGAGCTGGGCACAGAGTTTTCTTCTCTGCGATTTGCGTGCATGGTAGTGCTCGATGCCTGTGAGCTGGCGGATTATCTCCGCGTTGTCTCGCTTCGCAGGGCTTTTCAGGTTCAGTTCATCGACTTGCGCCCAGTGGAGGAGGATGAATTGCATCGTGCAGGGGTTCCCATAGTAGAGGAGCTGCCGCGCGGCTGTGCGTTTGTGGTGATGGCGGTTGAGTTTTGCTTTCAGCCGTAGGTAGTGTTCGTAGGGTTTTGCGTCGGTGTCGGTGATGAGGAAGATGGCGTCGTAGGAGCCCATCTGGTAGTAGTTCTGGTAGCGGGCGAAGAGGTTTCCCTGTCCTTCGGCGTTCACGAGGGTGATGTCGTACTCGGGATGCCAGACGGAGAGGCTGATGAGCTTTCGCATGTAGTCGTGCTCTTCGTAGCCTTCGCAGAGGATGCAGAGGCGGGTGTGGTGTCGGAGCTGGGGGCGTCTGCGTGTCATGATTCTGCGATTTCTAGGAGGCTGTTGATGAATTGGGGCTCGGGTAGTGCGCCTAGGATGCCTTTTTTGTATTTTTCCACGAGGTTGCAGTCGTCGCGTATGCCGTCTTCTTCGCTGAACTCAGAGAGGGGGTAGAGGTAGATGCCGTCTTCGTCTTTGTGGATGAACCAGACTTGGTCTTTTCGTAGGAGTCGCTGGCAGTCGATGAGGTTAATGTCATGCGCGGTGAAGATGAGCTGGGAGTTCGCATTGAGCTCGTTGTTGAACATGGCGACGATGGCGCGTGTGAGCTTGAAGTGGATGCTGCTGTCGAGTTCGTCGACGATGAGGATGCGGCCTTCGGAGAGTGCTTCGATGATGTAGCTGGCGAGGGCGGCGATTTTCTTCGTACCAGTGGAGTCGAAGAGGAGGCTGGGGACGGCGACACCCTTGTACACGGAGACGAGGCTGAGCTGCTCGGGGATGTGTAGGACTTTCTCGGCGGGTTCGTAGCGGTCTTCCGCGTAGATGAGGTTCTGCTTTTCGATCTCGTCTTCGCTCAGGAAGCTGATGTCGTCGAGGTAGAGGTCGGCGTTGCGGACGAAGTTGACGACTTTGTCGCGGAGGGAGTTTTTGTTTTTCAGGATGTCGATGGTGCGCGACAGCGGGATGTTGTTCATGTCGACGATGTCCATCTGCGCGGCAAGGCCAGTGAGGAGATGCTTCGCTTCGGCGAGCAGGCTGCCTTCTTCTGCATCGAGAAGGTAGATGAGGATGTTATCTCCTGAAAGGCGCGGCATGAGCTCGATGAGACTGCTGTCTTCGCAGTGGTAGATGTCTTGCTTGCGGTCGCGCTGGAAGAGGATGCGCTCGCGTGGAGGGGCGGATTTCTTCTCGTAGAGGAGCTCTTTCAGGCATTCGTAGGCGTAGCGGTGGCTGTGCGTGGATATGCCGAAGCTGTAGTCGTAGATGCGGTCTTCGTGGGTGAAGCGTATGGCGAGTTCGCTGAGTTCGTTGTCGGTGAAAAAGTTGCTGATGTGGCCAGCTTCGCTTTTTTCTAAGACGGCCTTGATGACGCGCAGGCACTTGATGAGGCAGGTTTTCCCTGTGTTGTTCTGCCCGAAGAGGCCTGCGACTTTCAGCAGGGAGGGCTGCGGGGAGGGCAGGGTGAAGAGGTTGTCAGGGAACTTGCGTATCGCAGTGCTCGCCTGCATGGAGAAGTCGATTTCTGTGCCGAAGATGAAGCAGTTCTGCGCACGTATTTCTAGTATCATCATGGGGGTGGGGGGGGGCTGGGAAAGGGGGATTCTCTGTATCATAGGTAATATGTTCGCGTCTGGCAATAAAAAAAAAGCCTATGCGTGGGGGGATTTTTCTGATAAAATCCCCCCGCTATGCTACGTGCCTTCCCCCTGACCATGACGCTGATCTTTGCCGGACTAGGTTTTTCTGGCTGTTCTCCTGCGCCTCTGGACTACATCTACCGCCCTGCGGTGGTGAAGGAGCGTCAGTCTCTGTACGCGGATTTACTTTTACTGCTGCCTGCTGAGGATAGAGTGAAGGAGGATGCGCAGAAGGAGGCTCGCTGGCTCGCGGACACGGCATTCAAGGCGGGGGCTGGTATATCGCGCGTGTATGATTCTAGTTACCCCGGATGGGCTGGGAATTATCTCGTGAACCTTAACTGGCAGCATCGCGGGCTGTGCTGGCACTACCAGCATGATCTCTTCGGTGAGCTGCGCCGCCGCTCGCTGATTTACTTCCGCATCGGTACTTGCAAGCGTGATATGAAGACGAGGCGTGAGCATAGCTGTACCTACATCGCCCCTGAGGCTCGCGCGTGGCCTGCTGCAATGGTGGTCGACCCATGGGTGTATAATGGACGTACGGAGGTACACCGCGCGTGGGAGCTGGATCAGGAGGACTGGGTGGATACGCCTGACTTGACGAGGACTCTTAGTATCATCTACCCAGAAGAGCACCCTCTGCCTATTGAGTTCTGGTATTATATTCGTAATTCCAAGGGCGACTATGTGAACTTCAATGCACCAGAGATGAAGCATACGGAGCAGTACAGGTATATGTATGAATCCATGCGCAAGCAGTACAAGCTGCGCAAGGGGAAGCTGACGAATTATTAAACGCTGCCATATTTAGGCAGAGATTGAGGTGAGATTATGGTCTTAGTTTTTGACAAAGGCTCTGTCATGGTGTATAAATATCACCGATATGACGATTCCTCAGTCCCTTGCCGCTAAGCTCAGTCAGGCTCTCATCGACACGCTCGGTGACAGTCTTCCCGCTGGTTTCCAACCTTCCATCTCCGCATCCCAAGATCTGCGCTTCGGTGATTACCAAAGCAATGTCGCCATGATGCTAGCTAAGCGCTTAGGCAAGCAGCCTCGCGAGCTGGCTGCTGAGCTGATCGAACGCATGGGGGATAATGAGATAGCCGAGCTGGAAATCGCAGGTCCTGGCTTTATTAATTTCCGCGTGAAGGCGAGCTACTACGCCCAGAAGATGACGGCTATGCTCAGTGACGATCGCCTCGGAGTCGCGCTCACATCTGACCCTCAGCACATCGTCATCGACTTTTCTGCGCCGAATGTCGCGAAGCCCATGCACGTCGGTCACATCCGCAGCACCATCATCGGTGATGCCCTCGCACGCCTCGCGCGCTTCATGGGGCATGATGTGGTGACGGATAATCACATAGGCGACTGGGGGACGCAGTTCGGCATGATTCTCTGGGGCTGGAAGAACATCCTCGACACCGCCGCCCTTGAGGAGAACAGCATCGACGAGCTCGTACGCGTGTACAAGGAAGTAAACGCGCGCTGCAAGACGGAGGACGGGCTTATCGACATCTGCAAGGCCGAGCTCGTGAAGCTCCAAGCAGGTGACGCTGAAAACCTCAGCATATGGACACGCTGCATCGAGGTTTCGCGCCAGAGCCTTGATAAGATATACGAGCAGCTCGATGTCAGCTTCGACTACTGGCTTGGCGAGAGCGCGTATAATGATGCGCTCGCCCCACTCGTGGATAAGCTCATCGCCGACGGCATCGCCCGTGAGAGTGATGGCGCGATCTGCGTGTTCTCTGACGGCCAGCTCGAGCCGAAGAAAGACCCCTTCCTCATGCAGCGTGACGGCGAGTGGGTGGGAGTCCCAGCCATCATCCGTAAGGCAGACGGCGGCTTCCTCTACGCGACCACCGACCTCGCGACACTCGACTACCGCAAGGAGCAGTTCCACGCGGACTCCATCTGGTACGTCGTCGGCGTGCCACAGGAAAAGCACTTCCAGCAGATCTTTGATATCCAGCGCATGCGCGGCATCACTGGCGACTACCGCCACGTCGCCTTCGGCTCTATACTAGGGAAGGACAGAAAGCCCTTCAAGACACGCTCAGGCGACACGGTGAGCCTGCAAGATGTCATCGACGAGGCAGTCGCTCGCGCCACGAAGGTGGTCGAAGAGAAGAGCCCCGATATGCCAGCCGAGGAGAAGCAGCGCGTCGCCCGCATCGTGGGCATAGGCGCGGTGAAGTTCGCCGAGCTCTCCCAGCACCGCCTCAGCGACTACGTCTTCGACTGGGATCGCATGCTCTCCCTCTCGGGGGACACCGCCCCTTACCTCCAGAACTCCTACGTACGCGTGCGCTCCATCTTCCGCAAGGCAGGTGAGGACGCGCTCGACACATCCGAGCCACTACAGCTCGAAGAGCCAGCCGAGATCCACCTCGCACGCCTCCTGACGCGCTACAGCGAGACTGTGCCCGCGACACTGGACGACTGCCGACCTAACCTGCTCACCAGCTACCTCTACGAGCTCGCACGCGCCTTCCATAGCTTCTACGAAGCCTGCCCCGTGCTGCGCAGCGAAGGCGCGACACGCGCCTCACGCCTCCAGCTCTGTGAGCTCACCTCCCGCGTCCTCCAGCAGGGCATGGGACTACTCGGCATCGTGATGCCAGAACGCATGTAAGTGAAAGCCCCTTAGCCATGACATACTCCCATTGCAGCGCGGCACTCGCCCTGATGGCCTTTGCTCTGACGCAACCTACCCTCAAGGCTCAGGAGTCAGACAAAGCACGCCCCGCCCCCGAGCAGAGACTCAGCATTCCGCTGAACTCAGAATCTGTGCTCGTGCAGCAGAATGTGGAGTATGGCATGCAGGCACTGCTGCTCGGTGACATCGTCGCCGCGAAGCGCGACTTCGAGCAGGCACTACAGATAGAGCCCCATCAGCCGGTCGCCCTCTGCGGCATGATACTCTGCGCGAGTAATGCCGCGGAAGTCACACGCTACGCGAACTACCTCTCGCAGATCGATGACAACTACGTGCCCACCCCCGCAGAAGGTCGCTACCTCGATGGGCTCTTCCTGCTCATCAGCCAGCAGGAACAGCGCGCGCAAGCACACTTTAGCCAGCTGAGCTCACGCTACCAGACAGACCTCCTCAGCCGCATCTGGGCAGCCCTGCTCTCCCAAGACGGCTATGACAAGCAGGGGAAAGCGCGCCCAGGCCAGCTCAAGGCACAAGACATCCTGAGCACACCGCTCAAGCATGAGAACCTGAAAGCCCATGGCCTGCTGCACTACATGCTCGCCTTCATCGAAGCCGATGCCCCGACACACAGCGACGACGCGCTCAAGCACGCGAGAATGGCCGTCGAAGTACTCCCCTACGAGGCGATGCCGCAGCTCCTGCTCGCCCACCACATCGTGCGCTCCATGAGTGCCGAAGGCGTGCCGAGAGAGGAACGCCGCGCCGAAGCACTCGCGCTACTCGAAAAGGCGGAGAAGCAATTCATGCTAGACCACCTCGACACAGAGAGACGGCAGCTTGATGCCGACAGCGTGAAGGGATTTTTCTGGCTGCGCCTCCGCCTCTACCGCATCGCGCTGCTCCTTGAGTCAGACCCGAAGGCCGCCCTCGAACTCTACCGCGAAGTAGAATCACTCATGCCCCTGAGCCTCCAGTCCGTGCGCACCGAGCGACACGAACTCCAGTCAGCGTCACAGCCGGCAGGATACGACCTCCTCCTCTGGGAATGGAGCCTCATCCCCCTACGTCAGCTCTCCGCGAGCAAGCGAGCCCTCTCGCAGCAAGCCATCGACCTGCTCGTGAGGCGCGCGAAGACCCACCCCCTCCAGCGCGGGAATCCTCTCTACGAGCATGCTCTCGACTGCATCCAGATGAGCCTCTACGCCCGCCTCAGCCAGCAGAAAGGACAGCCCACCCTCGCTGCCGAGCAGCTGCAAGAAGCCCAAGAACACTACGAAGAGCTCCGCCAAGACATCACCCTAGACGAGCAGAGCCGCCGCCACCCCCTCATCATACGCGCACTCGCCAGCTGCGACATCATCCTCGCGACAGCCCAGCTCGCCGTGTACGAAGACACCGCCGAGATATGGGAGTCACGCCTGAAGGAACTCGACGTACGCTGCAGCCTTCTGCTACCGCCGCTACGCCACTAGAATTCTGACATATTTCCCGAATTAGGGCTTGCATCAGCCTGAGAGATGAGCTAGTCTAGGACATGGACGCTATTCAACTTGGATTAACTTTTGACGATGTGCTGCTGCTCCCTTGTCTTAGCACAATGCTTCCCAGCGAAGCAAATCCTACCTCCCAATTGGTAAAAGGATTCCCCCTGCGCTTGCCAGTACTCTCAGCACCGATGGACACGGTGACAGAAGCAGAGATGGCCATAGCCATGGCGCGTGAAGGTGGCCTCGGAGTCATCCATCGAAATAACCGCATCGAAGACCAAGCCCAGCTCGTCGCCCGTGTGAAACGATTTGAGAACGCCGTCATCACACAGCCCATCACCGTCACGAAGAACATGCGACTCAGTGGTGTGAAGCGCATCATGGCAGAATACGGCTTCTCAGGCTTCCCCGTCATCGACGAAAACGGAAAACTCGAAGGCATCATCACAGGCCGTGACATGCGCGTGTTCGAAGGCAAGGACCTCGAAGCCATGCTCGTCTCCGACACGATGACCCCGCTGGATCGCCTCATCACAGGCAGCCCTGGCACGACCCCAGAAGAAGCCCGCAAGATCATCTACAGCAACCGTATCGAAAAACTCCCCCTCATTGATGAGAACGGCGTACTCGCAGGTCTCATCACCGAGACAGACATACGCAAGCGTGAGTTCTTCCAAGAATCCTCGAAGGACGAATTCGGTCGCCTCCGCTGCGGAGCCGCCGTCGGACCTGGTCCAGAATACTTAGAACGCGCGCAGGCTCTCTTAGATGCGGGAGCAGATGCCCTCTTCATCGATGCCGCGACAGGACACACCTCACGCGTCCTAGAAGTCATCTCAAAACTCCGTGAACTCTCTGACAAGCCAGTCGTCGCTGGTAACGTCGTCACGCAAGACGGCGCGCGCGATCTCATCGCAGCAGGAGCGAGCGCGATCAAGGTAGGAGTCGGACCTGGATCTATCTGCACCACACGCGTCATCGCGGGAGTCGGTATGCCCCAGTTCACCGCCATTCAGGAAGTCGCGAAAGTCGCACGCCCAGCGGGCGTAACCGTCATCGCTGACGGAGGCATACGCTACTCAGGCGACGTCGTGAAAGCACTTGCAGCGGGAGCAGACCTCATCATGATGGGTGGCATGCTCGCAGGCTGCGAAGAAAGCCCAGGTACCGTCGTACACCACCAAGGACGCTACTTCAAGACCTACCGAGGCATGGGCTCGCTCGGCGCGATGCAAGCAGGCTCGGGAGACCGCTATGGGCAGAACGCCAGTGGCAAGATGGTCGCAGAAGGCGTGGAAGCCCGCGTACCCTACAAGGGTATGCTAGGTGATGTCCTCTTCCAGCTCGTGGGAGGAGTACGCTCAGGCATGGGCTACCTAGGAGCACGCACACTGGAAGAACTGCGCACGAACGCACGCTTCGTACGCATCACATCGGGAGGGCTAAAGGAAAGCCACCCGCATGATGTGACCATCACGGAAGAGCCCGTGAACTACTCCTGCTAAACACAGCGGAGAGAGAATTTTAGAATGCCCAGTTCGCTATGAGCTGGGCATTCTGCATTGTAAAAAAGCCCCTAAATCCTGCGCGTGAGCGCGACACTTATCTTCCGTGGCAAACGCGATAGCGTAGCAGAGGCAGTGGACCCATTTTAAGTCATTATTTCACTTCCCGCTCTTGATTTAAGTAGTTAATAATACGCCTTTCTTAGCTTGATTATTACAAAAGATATGCTACATTAGAAAAAGCACAACAATTATGAATAGTATGGTCGATAAACTCATCAATAAAGCTAATGAGGCTTTTATCCTAGCAATTGAGATTTACAACAAACCAACGATTAAATATAGGGGATCTTGCGAAATTAGCAGCTTCGGATTTTGCATGCACTTTGGATGATAATTTACGGCGTTTGGGAGCGCATAGCGAGCTATGTAAGCCCAAAAAGCTGTAAATTCTCGGCAAAATGCGGCAAAAGGCGTGCTGTTTCGCTTATTCCTGAGCTTAACATTCTACTCGGGCTAATTTCGCAAGGTGCCCATAAAGGCAAAATAAAAGTTAACTTCAGGGGCAAAGGAATTCTAAGCATTTCGCCTACTCTCATTCGAGAACCCAGCCTGTATCCGTCACAAGTTAACTTGGGAGATATATAGATTATTTAAGGAGCTAAGTCAAGCAAATTCATTTTGGTTTAGAATGGGTGCTGCGTGGGGTGTTCTACGCTTCGCGCCAGCGACGGTAGAGAAGAGCTGCCCTGCGGGCAGAGGATAGGGGGGCGTCAGTGAGGGTGTTGACACCATGCTGTGACTTCCTCGCGGGCTTTTAGTAATGTTTGTTTCCTCACTGACGTTCCGTGCTCTGCGAGCACGGTCTGCCTTGGGCTCTGCCCAAACCCGCCAAGGGCGTCGCCCTTGCATCCCACCAGAGGAGCTGAGCCCC
>CAYJJD010000086.1:0-10621 GCA_964370425.1 uncultured Akkermansia sp.
TCCATAATCTATAGTTATCCTTGGTTCACCCGCCACTTCTCTTCAAATCTCTAGCCTCATGCGGGGGTGTTTGGTGGCTAGGATTTCTCGCTGTCTTCCTGCGTTGACTCTTGTGTAGAGCTGGGTTGTGACGATGGAGCTATGCCCTAGGAATGATTGGATGTATCGGATGTCTACTCCTTCTTCTAGAATGAGGGTGGCGAAGCTGTGGCGGAAGGTGTGTGGAGTGATGTGTTTGCTGAGTCCTGCGGCTTTGGCGGCTTCTCTGACGATGCGTCTGACGGATTCGGGGCTGATACTCCTATTGAGGCGGTTGAGAAAGAAGGGGGCATTTGATGCGTCTTCTTCATCTTGTTCGATTTTTGCTCGGTATTGCTTGAGGCTTTCGATGACTTTGTGCTGGCAGAGGTGAATGAGGCGTTCTTTGCGCCCTTTGCCTTTGATGAGCAGTGTGCCTTCTTCTAAGTTCACTTGAGCGTTTTTGAGTGAGCAGAGCTCTGATACGCGTATGCCCGAGGCGAAGAGTAGCTCTAGGACTGCTACTGTGCGCAGCTGGGAGGTGTGGGCATGCGGGGTGCGGGTTTCTTTGCTCAAGTTTTGATAGGCTGCTTTGAGGATGCTTCCCATCTCTGCGATGCTGAGGGTGGTGGGGATTTTGATTTCTTCTTTGATTTTGAGTTTGAGTCGCCTGAAGGGATTAGCATAGCTCTCATGCTCGTACTCGACAAATGCGAGCATGGCTTTCAGGCTTGCCATCTTGCGTTTGATGGTTTTGGGCTTGGCGTGATTGAGCGATTTGAGGTAGGCTTTGATTTCTTCCTTCCCTAGTTGTGTGAGGAGCATATCTGGCTGCTGTGCCAGTAAGAAGCGGCTGCATTGCCTTAAATCAGCTTCGTAGGCTTTGAGTGTTTTGTCGGAGAGGTTGCGCTCAAACTCGCAGTGGAAGAGAAAATCTGTGATACAGGTCGATAGTTGATAGCTTTTCATGGCGAGTTAGTATAGCACAGCTACTTTACTCATATCTTACCTCATGAGTTGAGGCTTGATTTATAGCTAAATATGGCATCAAAGCGTACTTAGTGGGGAGGAAATGATATTCAAAATCGCTTCCTCGACGCATCGTTATGAACCAGCAAAGCCCTCACTTGCGCCCGCTTTCAATACTTGCTATACTTACCACATGCTCCGCCATATTGCCTACTCCGACTTCTGGCCAGTCTTTGAAGGCTCTCTCTTCCACTTAGTACTTCAAGAATTAGGCTACCGCGCAAGTCCTGAATTCTCTGGCGCACGCAGTCTAATTTATGCGAACCTAGGCGACAGACACAAGTTATTCACTGGCACAAAAATCTTCTACACCGCAGAATCTCTCCTTCCTCGCTGGCAAGAATGCGATTATGCCATCGGCTTTCTCAAAGACAACATCCTCTATCCCGATTGCTACCTACGCCTCCCCTACTGGGTGCTCGCACATCATAATAGCCCTCGTTCCATGTTTGAAGCAAGAGAATGCACCCCAGAGATGCTCAATCGTTCCTTTTGTAGTTTTGTTACCTCCAACGCCCATAATAGCTTAAGAAATCAATTCTTCTTAAATCTCTGCCAATACAAACAAGTAAGCTCAGGCGGGCGAGAGTACAATAACGTTGGAAGAAAAGTAGAAGACAAAGTCGCCTTTTGCTCCAACTATAAATTCAACATCTCTTTTGAAAACTATTCTGCCCGAGGCTACTGCACAGAAAAACTCTTTGATGCCTTTGCTGCGGGTAGCCTTCCCATCTACTGGGGAGACCCCAGTGTGATAGAAGACATCAACCCAAGCCGCTTCATCAATGCGCATGATTTTGCCAGCATGGAAGCTTTAATAGAATACATTAAACAAGTCGATGCAGATGACGAGCTTTATGCCTCCTACTTCGCAGAGCCTGTATTTCTGACGCATCAAAATGATATGCCATTTTATGTGAATGGGTTGAGGGATTTTTTAAGCAAAGCGCTCACTCCTACATCCCCTCTTCGTGGGCGCAGGCTCAAGCGGGATGGCTACGAAATGATGCCTGAGAGCAAAAGCGAGGCGAATTGGGGCAAATTTTGAGTGCGAAATATTCATATCGGCACCCCCATTTTCCGTAAAAAACAAGATAATTGAGAAATACCTTAAAAGTTATTTTGTAATACGCCTAACAAATCATAAGTGCTTAGCGCGTAATACGAAATAACAAACACCCTATAACAAATCATGAATGTAAGTGAGTAATAAAAAAGGACGTAAAAAATTTTTGAAAAATTTACTTGACTTCAAATGAAGCAGCGTTTTTTTCTTCATTTTTATCTTGCTTTTTTTGCAGATTAGGCTATAAAGGAGACAAGCGAAGGGCGACCAGTCATCTTAAATCTTGTTGCCCGCTAAGAATATCAAAAACACAAACAAAGAACATACCACCATGAACCCTCCTTCCCCTTACACCAAATGGATTGATGCCACAAGCTTTTCAGCTCAAGCAAGCCCTCATTCCTCTCGCTCGTCTTCTGTAAGCTATCAAGCTGGCGATATTATTGCTTCAGGTAATTGGGAGAAGCGAGTGGGTCCACCTAGTAGCTCGGCAGATTCTGCTCATTTTGAGCTCTCTTGTAATGTACCTGATGTCGAAATCATCGATGAAAAAGGAGAAGCCTACCCCATCCTCGTTGCCTGTGCTGCTACTCTGACAGTTGATGACTGGGGGAGTGTTAGCCTTGGGGGCAACAGCTTCTTGCTGATGGACAGCACAGTTGAAGAACCAGGTCCGAGAGGCGGTCATCCTGAATGGACACGTGATGCTTCTATTCAGTTAGGAGCTGGTAATCATACTCTTGTTATTTCAGGCAGCAACATTGATATGCCTGACCCTCAGTATAATAAATTTGTCTGCGTGGGGGAATTCAGTGCCAAAGTTCTTGAAAAAGGCGGTGAGGAATGCCCATGTGGCAGCTGCTCTTTAGATAATGACGATGATGGAGGCTATAATGACCACAGCACGCCACCGAACACTCGCTCAGGTAGTCCTCAATTAGCTTGGTCTCCTTCGCCCTATTCTCATTCATCTGCTGCGACTTCTGTCACAGCCTCATCAGATGAATACCGCATGCTTTGGAGTAGCAACTTTGGGGCAATTCGAGGCAAAGGTAGTGGTCTTTCTGGGGCTCTGCAACTCTTTTCTGAGGAGATGCGAGCAGAACTCGCCACCCCTGCGGCTTTACGCTTTGAGCATGTGCTGGCAAGCTACCTTTCTATCCCCGAAAGCGGATTTGCGCAAGGCGCGAGATTAGAAATCATTCAAGGCGCACGCGTCATTGCCCTGCGTTATTATAACAACGGCAAGATTGAACCCATTGGCATACATACATCAGGAGGAGGTCTTGCTAGCCTCATTGAGTACGCTGGGCAAAGCTGCATGCAATGGCAAGATGGCAGTGGGGCAAAGTACATTTACTCCACCACCACAGGGGCTTTGCTGAGCTATGTTAACCCCTTGGGAGGCAGTGTGGATGATGTGGACTCCTACATGCTCATCAACAGAGACGCGCAAGGAGCAATCTCCCAAATTTGGAGCAAGTGGGATGGTCTCGTCAATATTGAAAACATTAGTGCCACAGGCTACAGCATCGCCTTCTACACCAACGCTCAAATTGAAAGCCGAGATGAATCGGGAACATTCATCCTTGCAGAAGGAGCTATCCCCTTCAAAACCTTTACCTTCAGCTACGCAGATTCAAGTTTAAGTATCGTAGAAAGCAGCCCTCAACGCCCCGATAAAGTAAGCCTATGGACGCGCAGTGCCGAGGGCGCATGGAGCACCACTGTAGGCACTGGTGATGAAGCCATCGTCACCACCCGCACACGCCAAGAGCTAGAAGCAGGAGCAGGCAGCACGCTTGATGTGTGGGAGCTCATCACCGAGACAAGCAAAGGAGGCGTTGTCGCCACACGCACACAAGAAATCTACCAAAGCACCCCAGTGGGGCGTTTGCTACTCACCAGCGTTGCAGGCTACGGCAGCCCTGAAGCCCAAAGCACCCAATACCAATATGATGGCGTGGGTAATCTCATCCAAACCACCCGCCCCAGCGGAGCGATTGAGCGCAGCAGCTACGATGCCACAGGACGCATCATAAGCCAACAACGCCCATGGGGAAGTGGCGACCACACAGAAATCACCACCTACAGCTACGCCCATAACGAAGCTGGTGATTATAATGACGAACTCGCCAGCCGTGAGGTACATCTGAATGCCCCCGATGGCATACGCTACTTCATTTCACGAGAAGAATACAGCTACAGCATAGCGAACAATGTCAAGCGTGTTGAAACGCGTAAGAGTAACGAAGATAGAGAAATTATTCAGCTCAGCGTAGAAGAAACTTGGATGGCAGATGCCCCCAATGTCTACGCTCGCAACCGCGCTAAAATGAGCCAAGCCATCAATGGCGTGCAAACATGCTACGAATACGCTGCTACCTCATTACATGGAGCACTTTACACAGTCACCACTGAAACAAGAGTAGAAAACGAGCCTGTAGTCGGGCAAAGTACGCGCAGCGTGAGCTATGTCTGCGCAGAAGGCACCGTCATGCGAGAAGAACAATACATCCTCATCGCAGAGGGAGACTGGGCACTCACGCAAGGCATGACTCATCAATATGACGTGCAAAACCGCAGGATTGGCACGCAATACGATAACGGGCGCAGCACCAGCCGAGAGCTCATCTGCAACGGCAGAACCCTCTGGGAGATTGACGAAAACGGCATACGCACCGACTACGCCTACGACTCCGCACGCACCCTCATTGAGACTACACGCGCAGCCACCGCTACCACTCCTGAGACCATCACAGAATGGGTGAAGGATGCCAATGGGCAAGCCACCCAAACCCGCACTCACGTGGGCGCACTCATCACTACGCAAAGTGCTATTTATGATGCTCTCGGACGCATGGTCAGCAGCACCGATGCCCTCGGTCGCACAACCACCACAAGCTACAGCGTGGATGGACTCACCACCACGCAAACAAGCCCCAGTGGCGCGACCTTCATCACCCGCAATTTCCCCAGCGGGCAAGTCGCAGAGCAAAGTGGCACAGGGCAACGCCACCTGCTCTACAGCTATGACCTCCTACAAGGAGAAAGACGCAGCAGCACCCTGCTACCCGATAGCAACATCCTGAGCCAAGACATACAAGATTGCTTCGGGCAATCCGTCACCCAAGTCACCCCCACAACGAGCGAAGGAATCGTCATCACCACCCATCGTGAATACAACGAAAAAGGGCAACTCACTCGCGAACAAGTAGGCAACCAAGCCCCCATGCTCTACGCCTACGACAGCATGGGCAACATGTGGAAAAGCACCCTGCTCTTGCGCCCCGACTACGAACACAACGTCAAACTCAACCGCATTGTCAAACTCAACTACAGTGCCGAGCAAGGGGCAGATGGAATCTACAGCGTCTCCACCCAAACGCGCTACAACATCGCAGGAACCGCACTCATCAGCTCTCAAAAAACGCTCATCAGCAAACTAAGTGAAACAACAGAGAGCAAGGTCATTAGTGTCGATGAACGAGGCAACGAAAGCAGCCAGACAACGCTCTACGGAGATGAGCTCTCTACCCGCATCCAAAACTCAGTTGTGCCTAGCTCCGAGCAAATTGCCACCACTACAGTGGTGGATGGCTTCACCACCGCACAAACCGACACGTTAGGCGGCAACAGCACCTTCACGCGCCAATACCTCAGCACAGGCATCATCAGCACCCAAACCGACCCACGCGGCATCACCACCAGCACGCAGACGGACATCGCAGCTCGCCCCATCATCCAAACGGATGGCGAAGGCAACCAAACAACAATCGCCTACATCCCCTGCTGCGACCAGCCCGCCAGCATCACCGATGCACTGGGCAACAGCATCCACTACCGCTACGACATCCGCAACCGCAAAATCGCAGAGTACGGCACAGGCATTCAACCCGCCACCTACGCATACGATGATGCCGACCGCATGACCAGCCTCACCACCTACCGAGCAACAGACAACACCATCACCACCGACCCCACAGGGCGCACAGATGGCGACACAACCACATGGGCATATGATGAAGCAACTGGGCTAGAACTCAGCAAAACCTACGCTGACGGCACGCAAGAAACACGCAGCTACAACGCACTCAACCAGCTCGCCACCATCACCAACGCACGCGGACTCACCCAGACACACAGCTACAACAGCAAAACAGCCGAGCTCACTCAAGTCGAATACTCTGATGGCAGCACCAGCAAGCAATACAGCTACAACGCCCACGGACAAGTCACCCAAATTCAAGATGCCGCAGGTACACACAGCCTCAGCTACAACGACTACAGCGAACTCGCCAGCGACAGCCGCGTCATCGAAGGAGTCACCGCCCGCTGCGAAGAAAGCTACGACACCCTCGGGCGCAGCAGCGGTTACAAACTCAAGCGCAACAGCGGCACAGCCCAGCACATCAGCTACAGCTACGATAACCTCGGACGTATCGACACCGCTAGCTTCAACCACAAAAACACCAGCTGGAAGCAATTTAGCTACAGCTACCTCAACGGCACAAGCATCCTAGCCACGCTCACCCATCCCAACGGCATCGTCACAACTCGTGGCTACGAGTCCAACCGCGATCTGCTCACCAGCATCGTAGACGCGAAGGACGGCACAACTCTCAGCCACAAAGCCTACAGCTATGATGCAATCGCCCGCCCCACAGCACGACAAATCAACGAGCGCAGCGACAGCTTTGCCTATAACGCAAAATCCGAACTCACCGCAGCTCAACTCGGCACAGACAACTACGGCTATGCTTACGATAACATAGGCAACCGCAAAACCGCCCAAGAACTCGCAGAGGAAATCACCTACGCCACCAACTCCACAAACGAGTACACGGCAGTAAACGATTTCATGCCCGAGTTTGACGCAGATGGCAACCAAACACGCCTCCAAACCTCTACCGGCATATGGACAGTAGAATACAACGCGGAGAATCGCCCCACCAAATTCACCAGCGAAGACGGCAGCACCATAGTCGAAGCAGCCTACGACTACATGGGCAGACGCGCATGGAAGAAAGTCACCATCAACGGAGTCATCACCTATCATCAAGCCTTCATTTATAGAGGCTACTTACAAATCGCCTCAGAAAACCTCCTCGAAGGCAAACGCTGGTCAGAACACCTCATCCTCTGGGATCCCACCCAGCCCACTGCCACCCGCCCTCTCGCTATTGAGCAAAAAGGCAGTTGGTACACCTACGGCTTAGACCTCAGCAAGAACGTGACGGAGCTGTACTCCGTAGAAGGCACAATCGCCACTAGCTACAGCTATAGCCCCTTCGGAGCAGTAGAAGCCACAGGCAACACCGCCAACCCAATTCAATGGAGCAGCGAAATAGCGGACGAAGAACTAGGCTTAGTCTATTACAACTACAGAAGCTACAACCCAGCTGATGGTCGCTGGATAAATAGAGACCCAATCGCGGAAGAAGGAGGGTTGAATCTGTATGGATTTGTGGGGAATGGATTATATATATGGGTTGATGAACTAGGATATTCTGATATAGCAAACGATGATTCTTCTTTTTCGGGGAGAGTTGATTGCTATAGACGTATGGCTCGAAAAACTCTTGAAGAGGGAAAAACTCAGAAAGCATTACTGAAAAGAATTGGCATACACGATTTTAAAGCTAGAGTAGTATTAGAAAGCAAGACCTGTGAGGGATGCTGCACAAAGTTAGGACGGAGAGCTCAAAGTATGTCTGCTTCTCTTATGGTGCAACTTGAAGGTGAGGCAGGAACACAAAGTATAGATGCTGGCATAGCCATAATTCGAGTTGGATGGTACATGAGACTTGGAACATCTGGAGGTATTACAGTATCTAAGTCCTGTGAAGGAGTTCGTTCTATAGGTGGATGTTCTACAGTCTATGGTGAATTTGGGGCAATTGCCAGTGTAAAAAGCAGAATAGGAAATGCAGATGTAGGAGTAAGAGGTGGTGTTAATGTCAGAGTGACATATTGTTCCACGATCTCTGAAACTGGAGAAATATCAGGTAAAGCTAGAGCATGTCTATCATTGCGTGCTCGTATTTGGGCTTCTGTAAATATTTGGCCTTTTGGGCAAATGGATTATACAAAAGAACTGCAAAATGAATGGTGTTCAAGTTGGATGATAATAGGATAAACTTTATATGATTATGCATTAACACAACATATCTCAATTCCAGTTCGCTTTTAACCCTTATCATCCTGAATATCAATGCGATTACACGCTGGCGAACAATGAAAAAAATAACACTTAAAATGGTAGAATTGAGTCTTGATGCAACATCTAGTATTAATATACTTAAGTATATATTTGTGCAAGCTCCTTCATTAAATAAAGTGGGAGAATTAACATTCTCCACAACAAAAGACAAGGGTAATCTTTTTTTTCAAGGTTCACAAAAACAACGAAAAAATATTTTTGAGAAAGGAACAAACTGCGGTGAGGGGTATTTAGGGGACTATATACTAAAAGTTAAAAAATTAGATAATCATCTTATATATTTTAGCTGTGATAAATGGACTGGCATAATTGAAAGAATTGCGCATAATATATATATGATTAACTTTGCCCACGTACACATAAAAATCATCGTGGACAATTATTCACATAAAGCGAATATCCAATTCGAAGGGGAAGAGTGCTCGTATGCAGTGCCGATGACTCTTACACCGAACAACCCATTAATGTTATTTCAAAATATATTAAATATTCTTACGTTTGGATTCATTAAAAGAAATTCTTATTTTAGACTCATTCCTTCAAATTATCAAGGGTGTCATGTATCTAAACTAGGAATCATTTTATCTGTAACAATATTGAGGCTAGTGCACTATGACGCTGATTTCTCCAATGATTGGAATTAGATAAAACAATATGTATTGGTGCCAGTCCAATGCTATTAACTTAAGACATAAATGATATAGATTCAAGCGATAGCAATAATTTCACCTTAGCCCCATTCTCGACCTACCGAGAATGGGGTATTTTTGTGCTCTGATGTCATAATTTAAACTTGTAATTATCCGTGGAACGGTTTATTCTAATTTAGTCATTAGTACAAATAACCCAGAAATCCGCAAGATTGTTTTAGATACCATTGAGACTATGCTTGAGCTCCAACTTCGCGCCGTTCGTCAACTTCAGGGCACTGAAGAAATGCCCCCTCCTGTGCGTGTTAAGCGTGGATTGCGCAAGAACTCTCTGACTGAGTTGAGCATTCGCCTCATCACTGAGCAAGCTCGCCCCTTACACGTGGATGAGATTGTGCAGCTTCTTGTACAACGCTTTGGTCGTGTGACTGATAAGGATGCCATTTCAGGTGGGCTGAGCAAAAAGGCTAATGCGCAAGATGTTGTCAGGCGTACAGCTCGTAACACCTATGGTCTCATTGAGTGGGAGTAAATATAGCAAAATTTTCACAATGAATACTTTTGTGTATTTTAGTCTCGCTGGCTTTAAGCAACTGTGCGGTGAAACTTTCATTGATACCCTTCATGAAAAGAGAAAGCAGCTTGGCGAGTGTAGCCGCACACGTTGCATTGGTACACTTGAAATACTCTGGCTGCTTGTAGGGGTAGCCGTCCATTCTCAACTTAAATCACTTGCTGAAATCATCCAACGGGTACAGACTAATGATTTTAACCGACGTACTTTAAGCGTCGCGGCTTACTGTAAAGCCCGCGACGCTTTTTCCCCCGAATCATCTGCTCTGCTTTTGGGCTGAGATCATCAAACGCCTCCGTGCTCAATGTCCAATTGAGAAAAGAGTGTGGCGCGGTTTCTCCCTTATCTCAGTGGATAAATGCACCCTGACACTGCTGGATAAAAAGCCGCTGCTTGCTCGATTTGGAGCACATCTTTCAGGGAAAAGTGGTTCAGTAGGTCCTGTGTCAGTTGAGATTTGCTGTCTGTTTGATTCACTCTTACGCATCCCTACAAAAGTCATCTTTGCTAAGTGTGATACATCAGAGTTTAAATTACTCCCGCGCCTTGCCAAATTCCTCCAAAAGACAGATCTCGTGTTAATGGATAATGGATTTTACTCCTTTAAGAACTTCCAACACATCCTCAAACGCGGGGCTCATTTCATCGTCCCCTTAGACACCAAGAATCGCCCCAAAGTGGATAAAAAGATCAATGCTGATGACTATCTGTGTACCATTACAGATTCAAAAACCAAACAAACGATGCAAGTCGAATCCGCGCTTCAAGCAGAACGCGAAGCTAAAGCTCGCGCCCGCATAGCCGAAGAGCAAAAAAAGCTCAACGAAGAAATGCTACAAGCAGCCCAAAAACTCCGCGAGCTTGAAAGCAACTACAACAAAGCCAATCGCAACGAATATCTTTCAAACCTGCCCAACGCAGAGCTTGAAATAGAAATGCGCCTAGCCGACTCAGGGCTCGCTACCCTGCAAGAGCTTGAAGCCGAAATGGCAGCCCTCAGCAAAGAATCTGAGGTGGTTCCCTTTTCCTGACAAGCAACTAGCAGAATTAAGCTAGAAGAA
>CAYJJD010000087.1:0-10479 GCA_964370425.1 uncultured Akkermansia sp.
TTATCGTATTTTTCTAAAATTCTCTGCATCCCAGACCCTAATTGCTCAACCATATCCAAGTCTTTAAAAATACGCATAAGTTCTCTATTTCGTGGCATAGAACGACAACCAAAAAAGTCTTTTTCACTCAATCCATTAAGAAGTCCACCATAAGAAGTTATAACAATTCTATCAGAGAAAATTTCAAAAAGCGGTGGCACTTCATTAGTATAATCGTTATGGATGATTGGATTGATAACAGCTTCCCTTAAAGCAACTTTATCCACAAGTTTTCGTTCTAATCGTTCTTTGCTTGTGATTTTAGCACTGGTTTTGTTTTCAATATCAAACTTATCTAATACACTCTTAGTTGCTTTTATAAGCGAGCAATAACCGTATTCTTCGTTTTCAATTAAATCAACTTTGGTAGTACCAGCATATTTTGCAACCTTAATTGATGTTCCATTATTATCTGCTAATAGGTATGCGATGTAATTATATCTATCGTCTTCTGTTAGCAATTCCAAATTCTCACGAAACATGTCATCCAAAGTAAGCCCTTTGGCTTGGTAATAAATTTGAAGCTGCTCAAAGGTTAGGTTTTTTCTTGGTGAAACGATCTTGCTTAAAGAATTTCTCGTTCTCTTAGAAAACAGTTCTTCAATCATTGCTTCTGTCATTTGCTGATTGCCACTGCCAATTCTAATATAACAGCCTTTGGGTGACATCCCACTTTTAGCAATATAATAAGGTTTTTCTTGTCCACTTGAAACAATCAGGTGGATATATTTTTGTCTTTTTCAGTTTTTATAACAATATCAAACAAACCTAAAGTGGATGGTTTAATGTTATTTTTAATTCTGTCTGAAAGCTGAAGTTGTATTTTATCAATATCACTAAGTCCAAGTATCTCTCCATCATCAGCAACACCAATATATAAATCTCCACCTTCTTTTGAATTCAGAAAAGCTACTACTTCATTTTCGATTTTGTCCGTTATATTAGCTTTAAATTCAGTTGTGTGGTTTTCGATTAGTTTCATAGGATCTCCTTCTTCGTGTTAAATCAGCTTTTACGCTACAACTCTCTCTGCATTATCTTTTATAGAATTTATAAGCTGGATTATCTTCTTTTGTGTACTTGTATCAAAGAGTTTGATAAACATCACTGGCTTATCAAAAGGTGGTTTCATAAGTTCGCTAATGTTTTCAATATAACCATTCTGTACCACATAATCGATAACTTTATGTACGAACACGATTTGTTGTTGATTTAGATTCTGCTCACCTATAAAGTCTGAAAACACTTTCATTGCAGCTTCATGTTCAAGTTTTGCAATTTTTCTAATCAGCAGACCAAATGGAGTATCACCAAATTCACGTTCGTAATCAGCTTTGCTGCCGAGTTCATTAGTCAATATTTGCTCTAATGTGATATAGTCATCATTTGTAAGCGGAATATTATTTCTAAGCTTCCATATAGCAAGATTGTCTTTGTTTTGTTCTACATAGCGATTCACTTTTAAACGATAATCTTCAAAATCATAAGCCGCATCAAGTGCATGACCTTCTATTTTGTCTACTACTACATCTTGTAGATTTGTATAGATTTTCTTTTTTTGCTCACCATCTTCGATGATAAATTTTATAAGCTCACGCAAGCTTTCTCGTATAAATTCTAAATCTAAAATTGAAGCACTATTCCAAAACTCAGCTGTATTAACATATTTAATGATTTCAAGCTTGCTTTTTACTTGTGGAACAGAAACTTTTGTTTGTAGCACATCGCAAATATCACAAAGTTGTTTTTTTATTTTTTTAAAGATTGATGTTCCATCTATTTGCGAAAGCATCAAGCTGTAGATTAGATTATCAAACCTTTTAGCGTGCTCATCTTTTTCATCATAAAAAATTAGCGATGCTAAATTACTTGTAATCTCGGATTTTTCTATATCTGTTAAACTTATAAACTTATCTTTGTTAGAGTATTTATCTATAAATTTTCGCTTTAACTTTACAGGTGTAAGTTCGATATTTAAAACTTTAATCTGCCCATGAACAATACTTACGAGTGATTCTCTAAATTCACTGCAATCACTAAAATTCCCATGTTGCAGAGCATGAATAAGCCTAACTTGTTTTGTAAAGATATTCTCACTAAGTGTCATTGTTTCAGCACCTTCAATGCCGTTTGGTTTTTGTCTAAAATACTCAAAGTTGCCACAGTAATCAAAGATGAAAAATCTACGTTTATCTTCATATTCTCCATCAATACTATCGGTACACATCAAGTCTTTGCACAGCCTTGTTCCTCTACCTATCATCTGCCAAAACTTTGTTTTAGAGCGTATTTTCTTGAAGATAACTAAATTTAACACCTGTGGCACATCTATTCCTGTATCCATCATATCGACAGACACAACAATTTGCGGCATTTTGTTTGGTTGTTTAAAATCATCTATTATAGTCCCAGCATAACTGTCATCACATACTACTCGGCTCATGAAATTCCCTTTATATTGTGGGTATAACTTATCAAACCTATCCACAATATACTGAGCATGGTCTTTTGTCTGTGCAAATATAATGGTTTTACCTATTTTATCTCCACTTTCAATTTTAATACCATTGGTCATTAAATCCGTCAGAACTTTATCGACAGTATCTTGATTGAAAATAAATGTATTAAGCTTCCCTGATGGAATAAAATCAGGTATTGCATCGTCTTCTGCAAAATCTTCTTCATACTTTTCTTTATCGGCATCGGATAAGTCATCGTAATTTATACCATCTTCCAAAAACTTAGTTTTCACTTCAATATTATAATAGGGGACTAAAACCTTATCTTTTTCGACAGCAGTTTCATAATCATAGGCATAGGTAGGCACACCATGCTCCATTTCAAAGAAATCATAGTTATTTCTATCCACTTCGAGCTTCGGTGTTGCAGTAAGCCCTACAAGCAGGCTATCAAAATATTCAAAGATTGTACGATATTTTTTAAATATACTTCTGTGTGCTTCATCAATGATAATCAAATCAAAATGTGCTGGAGTAAATAAAGTTTTCCCATCAGCTGTTTTTGTGTTATCAATCGCATTTAATATAGTTGGATATGTGGAGAATACTATTCTTGCGTTTTTATCATCTTTATTTGAAAGTAAATTACATAAAGATATATCAGGAAGGTATATTCTAAAATCTTCTTTCGCTTGTTTTACAAGAGCGGTTCTATCGGCTAAAAAGAGCACATTGGTTACATATCCACCACGAGAAAGCACATCTGTTAAGCTTGATGCAGTTCTTGTTTTTCCTGTACCTGTTGCCATAACAAGTAGGCTTTTCCTGTGACCAGTTTCAAAATTTTCTGAACAAGCTCGAATAGCTTCTTTTTGATAATATCTATCGGTGATATTATCGTCTATCTTCACTGTGGATAAATCTTTTTTCGCACTTCGTCTATCCATAAGTTTTTGTAAATCATCTTTGGAGAAAATGCCACTAACAGGTCGCATAGATGCTTGTGTATCATCCCAAAAGTGCGTTTCAAATCCGTTGGTTAAAAACATCATCGGTCTGCGTTTATACTTTCTCTCTAAGCAATCAGCATAAAGAACAGCTTGCTTTTTACCTGTCATAGGGTCTTTACTTGTTCGTTTTGCTTCAACTACTGCAAGAGGTAGTCCATCTTTGCCAAAAAGCACATAATCGGCTCTGCCTTTTTGACCGTCTACACCCATCATATCGGTGTATTCATATTCTTCTATGCAGTCATCGCCAATATTCCAGCAAAGCAGTTTTAAGTCTACATCAATATACTTTTTGCGTGTTGCAAATTCAGATAAATCATCAGGCACAAATTGACGAGTTGGCATTTCAGTTTCTTTGTTTTCCATAAACTGCTGTGCATTCTTTGCAATTTCAGCACGAAGCCTTGTTATTTCCTCGTCTTTTTCTTCCAGTAGTGCTTCTGCTTTTTTGATTTTCACTGTATCTACTTCTATTTTTGCAGATGGTATCAGTAATTCATCAAAATTTCTCTCTATATAGTCATTTCCATAGCAATAGTCAATCCACTGCACAAACTCAAAAAGCGCAGACAAAGACAACAAGGCATCGGATTTTGATACTTGCTTTTCTGTATGTACAGCGAGGTTTCCGAGCTTTATAATAAACTGGAATTTTCCCCATGTATCCCTATCTACTGCAAAACGAAAAGATGGTTCATGCACCAAGGCTTGCAAGTTGTCTTTATATGGCATAATCATAGTATTATCAGCAGAGTATACCCATTTTACAGCAAGTTCTAAGGCTTTTCTTGAGCCTATGGCACACATGGCATAAGAGGAGGAAAAGATCTTTTCGGCTTCTATTGCTGAGTTTACGAATAGAGAATATTCAGTTTTTTGTTCAAGGAATGCGAAGTTTGGCATGGTTTCACCTCCATTTTATTCATTATCATTATCTTTCTGTAATGGCTTTATCGCAAGATGATAAAATAAACTGTTAATTATACATGTAAGTAAATACATTAGTTTGAGCACCAAATCACGATTTAGCTGCTGTGGTTTCATATTACTCCAGTGAGCTAAATTATTTCTTAAATTCAATCCGATTTTCTTCTCTCCATCTGAGATAAAGAAATATCTAAAATGTTTAAGTTGATTCTCTCCAAAAATTTCTTTATAGAGAGGATTGCCATCAGATAATAATTGTCCCATAGTGATCTTTTCTATAGGTATATATTCAATTTCACGTTTGAGCTGCTTATATACAATTCGCATTATTTTTTCTGAAAAAGCGCAAATAAATGTTGCTCCACCATAGCAAAGTGAACTTTTCAGTAATTGATTATCTTTATCTGAACCCCAGAATATATTTTGGAGCATTTGAAACAGCAACTCAAAATCATCTCGTAGTTCTTTGCTATCATACTCACACTTCTCCATGATAGTATTGATATACAGACAATACCATTGAGCACTTTTTGCAAACAATTGTTCATCTGAGATAAGAATATTCATTGTAGCAGCACCAAATCCTAAATAAGCTTCTATATTCATTTGATGAGTAAATGTAAAATAATTGTCCGTTTTGATATTTGTTGAAACTAAATCAGCAATGCTTTTCTTATCGCTTGGAGGGTTATTAAGTAATCCATTGGCACTCATATCACCCTTTAATGAATGTGTTAATGATAAAAGTTTTAAAGTGTCTTCTTGATTTGAATTCAAGAAATCTCTTATTTTGCTTATATTTGCTTCTTCCTTAAAGATGTGTCCATGTTCCTTTAAATATTCACTTAAAACATCATCAGCTTTTTGCTCATATTCTACAAAAATATTTGTCTTCGGATGTTTAAGTCGTTTTAAGAAATCTGAAACTCCGGTTATTTTTCGTTGAAGTAGCATTACATTATCTACATTTAGAGTATTATACAACTCTGTTCCATAATCAATTACTAAATCTATAACATGATTGATAATACTTGCAATCTTTGGTATATTTCTGTCTTTTAATGAGCTAACAACATTATATATAATACTTGCTCTCATATCCAAATTCTCTTTTATTATATTATCTGAGAATAAAGCACTGTATAATGCTTCGTCTTTTTCAATCTTCTTGTTCCATTTGTCATAATCGTCAAACAATTTATATGAATGAGAATTAATCAAGAAAAGCATTACATCGTTATTAATTCCGTTTTGATAATTTGAACATAATTCGTATGTAACAGCAAAATATTTGTGGTCATCGTTGTCTTCTAGTAACTCTCTATAATTATTGTTAATGAATTTTATTACTTGCCCTTTTACTATTTTATTATAATGTACCTTAGATACTTCAATTAAACTCTCCAACTTAACTTTATCCTTGCTCACTGGGATATTAATTAAGTAATCAGCAAGCGACATTATCTTTTTCAAACACAAATAATCTATATAGTTATCAAGTGATGAAATATCCTCTAATATGTTCTCGTTAAAATAATTAGTAATATTTGCCTTATTATCTAAAATTTCATTGACCTCACCCAAATAGGCAAAATCACTATGCGCAATAGGATCAAAATATTGCAATTGTTTAGTTGCGTTTAAATGTTCTATTAAATTTGGCATCATTTCACCTCTTCATTTTTAGAAGAATAATATGCTTTTCTTTGTTTTTTCCCAATACTCGCATTGTCTACCAATGAATATACATCATCAATATTAACAGGAGTAGGGCAGTTATGATTAGAGTTGATATTGAACCCAAATGTTTTTAA
Source organism: uncultured Akkermansia sp. (assembly GCA_964370425.1). GTDB lineage: Bacteria > Verrucomicrobiota > Verrucomicrobiia > Verrucomicrobiales > Akkermansiaceae > Akkermansia. The sequence goes on from CAYJJD010000087.1 coordinate 6,250, forward strand.
CAAATCCAGTATAGCATAAAGACTCTCTATCAAATCTGCAATTTCATCAAAAGTTAAATGATTTAGCTCATAAAGCTCAGTAGTCTTTCCTATATATTCTTTGTCAGTATGAGCAAAATGTTTATCCCTAAGTGCTTTTAGCTTAGTTCTTGTGCTTTGACATGAATCATATACTGATGCAGCTCTGCTAATAATATCCGAAATAAGAATTTCATTTTCATAAAAATTCATGGCTTTTTCTTTCGAACCATAGTAAATTTTTCTGTTGTTATTTACTATATCAATGATTTTTCTAATACTAACTGCTCCTTTGGACCCATCGCACATCTTTGCTAAACCAAAAAGTACATCACTTTCCAACGCATTTATTGTTATAGTCCAAAATGCTGGCGACATTTCATAAACATCATTATATTTTGATGAAACAGATAAATAATTTACCAAGGTTTCATGTAGAGTAAACTTCGCCTTAACGGTAATTAGTCTGTCTAAAAGTATATCATATTTTAGGTCGAGGCTTTCTTTAGTAGTTGTGCTTGACATTACTTTACTCCCATTAATACAAATCCAATACACGTTCAATTTTTTTCTTTTTTTCAGATAGTAACCTTGATAAATATTCTTCGTATGATTCATCAGGGTAAAGAGGATTTATCTCCTCTATTTCATTACCAAATATAGAAGTAGAAAAATTTATTAATGTAGAAAATGTCTCAGCTAACCCTTCAAGTCCACCTTCATATGTATAAGTGTATCTCTCTATTTTTGAATATAGTAATTTCAGTTGCTCCAAATGTTCTTCTAAATTTAATGGTTTGCCTGTTTTAGGAAAAATAAAGTTCATGCGTCGTTGGATAAGATTACCAACGTCTTGTTCAGTAGCTTTTTCACATGACGTTCCTCTTCTCACATAAATAATACCCTCATGAATTTTCCCTTTGCCATCAGCTCCAGCTTCTTTTTTTGAAATGAAAGGAAGGTGTTCAGGAGTATCTTCTATAACTAAAATTTGAAAATTTTTATCTTTAAGCTTTTCATATTCAGAAGAAGTATACTCGAAATCATGAATTTCATATTTGAGATTTGATGAGATGATGTTTTTAAGTTCATTAGACACTTGTTCTTTTCCTTTTAGACTTTCCAATCCTATTGGCTCAAAGGCGTTTTCAGATGTTTCTTTAACTCCAAAAACTATTACACCCCCTCCAGAGTTAGCAATTGATAAAACCTCTTTTGCTAACGTGCTCTTTTCAATCCAAATTTGTTTGAAGTCAATGCTATTATGTTCTCCAGTGTTAGATTGCATAAATTCTCTGAATTTCTCCAATGTAGGTTCCTGTAACAGATCATAAACGATATCTTTAATATTTTTTTGCAATTTCATAATTTTAATCTCCTATAAATCCTTAAACAGGTTCAAAAAATCTTTTATTACCGGATTATTTTTCAAAACTGTATACTCACCACTAATATCCTTAACAATCAAGTATGGTAATTGGTCTGCTTTTTTCGCTTCTAAAGTGAATACAAAATCAATATGTGGATACTCCACTTCATCTCCACTTAAAACATAAAAATCTAGTGGTGGTTTTTGATAAGTAAAGCCAAATCGCTTTAAAATCGTTTGAGGAGCTAGTGAAATATTGTAGCAAAATATTCCACATACTATATTAGGGTTTAACTCTTTTATTTTTGTGGAAACAGTCTCTAATTCCTTAAACTCTTTTGACGTAGCATCTGTTTTAATCTCCATAAATAGTAAACAATCATCAAGTTCGGTTATGTTCTGACCACCTATGCAATTTATTCTCGCATTTGGTTTTAATTTAAAAAAATCAATTTGTGTACTTTGCCAGTTGTTTTTGGTTAAGATACCTCTCCCCAGTTTAATGTCTGGGAAATTTCCTTCAATCAATCCTTTTATAAATTCCTCTCGCATACTTCCTTTTGTTGGATTATGTTTAATATCATCAGATGCCTCGAACTGAAGAATAAGTAATTTCTGGTAATATGTATCTACTTGCTCTCGTAAAGTAGGTTTTTTCATAATAGACCTCCTTTACTCAAAATATTCCTGCATAAGGCTATTATACAGCATTTCTGTGTCTTGTAATGCGTGATTTACCTCGGCTCTTTGTTCTTCTATCTTGGTTACGATATCAGCGAATTTTTGTTGGAGCGCTAGAGGTGGGACAGGTATTTTTAATTTTCTTATATCTCCAAGAGACATAAATTTTTGTGTTCCACCTTTATTGTTTTTTCTTATAGCATTATCAAAATAAGCAGAAGAAAGTAATTCTTTAATGAAAATATTATTCATATTTGAATTACCAAATTTTATTATTGCAACATTTTTTACAGCAAAAATTCTATCTGTCATAACTATTATTGGATTACCAATCGTTCCTATCATAGGCATAATAATATCGCCATTATCTACTTTTGAACGCTTGTTTATCTTTTCCAAATCTTCAAGCGAGATATAATTTACATTCAAAAAATCAATCTCTCCATTTGATATATTTTTTGAAGTTATTAAAGGATAACCACTTTCTATGTATTTTGGTGAATCGTGAGTACCATCTCGTACACCACATATAGTATTTAGTTCTTCTACCTCCCACCCCTTTTCATTCGTCACAGGGTCGCCGAACATATCATAAAACACCGACTGAATTAGCTTGTCCAGCTCTTGCTGTTTCGTTTTATAAAGTTTTACAAGCTCGCTTGCAAGGTCAAGGTTTTTAGCGATTTTTTGTTGTTCTTCGAGTGGTGGTAGGGGGATTTTTAAACTACGAATATTCCCTAATGACAAAAACTTTTGTGTTCCACCTCTATTTTCTTGAGCAACATATCTTTCGAACATAGAGCTTTTAAGTATATAATTCACAAATTTATTATGTATATTAGTATTTTTGAATTTAATTAAAGCAACATTCTTGATTGCAAATTCATAATTTTCCTCAACGATTATTGAATTACCAATAGTTCCAATCATAGGCATTAAAATATCACCGTTATCTACTTTGGAACGCTTGTTTATTTTTTCGAAGTCATCTTTGCTTATAAGATTTACATTTGAAAAGTCAATTGTTCCATCTATAATATTTTTGGAAGTTATTAATGGGTAGCCTGTTTCTTGATATTTGGGTGAATCATGAGTTCCATCTCTAACATCACAAACCTCACCCAACTTCACCATTTGCCATTTACTCATATTACGGCTCCAAGTTTCAATGTAACAAACACAGAAACAATTGCCACTATCATCGCTACAAATGACACTATCGTGGAAAATAGTGTAGCTACAATCTGAATGTCGTTTGTACTTTCAATTTCTTTCCTCGCTATAACAAACCCACTTCTAATTACAAATGCAAAAATAGCAACAGTCCAACATACTAAAAAATTGAATATATCAAACGTCATTTTGAATGGTGCTACTATTAATAGTAATCCAATAATCAAAAAAAACCAACTTAACATTTCGTATACAAATGATAATGGTGTAGATAAAACCATTAAATGACCTACCATCTTGCTATTATTATAAAATTTTGCAGGTGCAAGAATTAGACATATTAACATTTTTAATAATATGCACAAACCCTTAAATAGTATTTTAAAACCTTTCCCTATTGCTTTGAGCAAATTTTTTATATTTATCTTGCAACTCAAAATATAAGAAAGTATATCTAATATCCATCTCTTTAGTGAAAATTCCTCTATATTTCTTCGTTTTCTCTCTCTAGCTTCTTGCAACAATTTATTTTCTTCTTCTGCTGCTATCTTCTTTGCTTTAACAATCGCCATAGCTAACATATCATAATCAATATCTGCATGTACATTAGCGATATTGTAATTATTTTCTTCTTTCGGTTGATTTCTCTTACCCATTAATAAGCCCCCTAAGTTCAGTTGTCTTGCTCTGAATTTCGGCATTTAAGCTGTCAAGCCTATCCAAAATCACACTCGGTGCATCGTAAACCACTTTTTCATACACGATTTCTTTATATCTGTTAATAGATAAATCATAGTTATTTTCTTCAATCTCTGCCTTTGTTACAAAAAAACTATGTTCGGTTTTCGTTCTGTCATTTTCGCTATCTAAATTATGAAAACGAGCGATAATATCAGGTATATCATTATCAGCGATTTCGTTTCTCTTATCATCGAGAGAAAGTCCGTCGGCTTTCATATCATAAAACCAAACTTTATCAGTGCCACCAG
>CAYJJD010000088.1:0-10446 GCA_964370425.1 uncultured Akkermansia sp.
AATCAATAATGCGCCTCTAGGGTGGCATACAGACTAATTTCGCAAGGTGCCCTTATGATTTAGTCTTGAGCCATGGTGCAAAGATGACACTAGAAGCAGGGATGACTAAGAGATTAAGCAAGGTGGCACTCAGGAGACCTCCAAACTGCACAATAGCCAAGGGTGCTAGCAATTCTCCCCCCGGTTTATCAATCGCCCAGATAAGCGGTAATAGACCTAGGATAGTCGTAAGAGACGTCATGATGATGGGTATCACGCGCTCCAAGGAGCCTTCGCGTATAGCATCTACTGCACTCATGCCTTCGACTTCTAAATGGCGATAGCGGTTCAGTAGGATAAGACCCGAGCGAATCGCAAAGCCAATGACCGTCACAAAGCCCACCAGTGAGCTGACAGAGAGAATGGGGTTAATGATATCGCCTGAGAGGATAGATGACCACGAGTGGTTCGCCGAAATCCACACCGCTGCTATCCCTCCTACTAGGCACAACGGAACGTTCACAAGGGTTAATAGCGCGCGTCGCAAACTGCCGAGACTCCGTGAGAGTAGCAGGACGATGAGCACGAGAATGATGCCTCCCATGAGGTACAGGCGATTGCCCGCCTCTTCTCGGCTTTTGATCGTGCCTGCGTATTCGACAGTGCAGCCCATGGCTTTGATGGCTGGGTTGAGCTTTTCGCGGCAGGCCTTTGCTAGATCTCCTAGGTTTGATTTCGGTGAAGGGTTGCAGGAAATCATCGCCTTACGTAGACCGTTTTCACGCAAGATGAGATTCGTCTCTTCGATGCGGAAGACATGAGCTACGTCTTCGAGCTTGAGGACTTTTCCGCTGGGCGAGAGTAGCTGTAGTTGCTTGACATCACTGAGGCTCTGGCGTAGGTCGGCATCGAGGCGCATCATCACTTTCCATCTATCGACGTTCTGGATAATCTGCCCGAGCTCTAAGCCATTAAAGGCCGCAGAGACCTGCTTCGCGGCTTCATCCATCGTGAGTCCATAGACCGCGAGTTTTTCTCGCACGTATTCGATGCGTAGGGTGTCGACGAGGATTTCACGATTAGCGCGTGCATCGGCTACTTCTGGCATAGAATTGAGGATTTCGGAGGCTTTCTGGGCCGCTTCTCTCAGCTTCGCTAGATCCGTGCCGTAGATGTTAATCGCGATCTCTGAGGCTGAGCCTGAGAGGGCACTGCTGATACGGTGGGCGAGGGGGAAGCCTATCATCCCGCCCATACCGGGCACATCTTTTAGCACCGCATTGATTTCACGGCGGATGCGCTGCTGGTCTGCTGCGAGGTCGACGCGCACGAGCAGTTCGGCGGCACTGACGGGCTCGGCGTGCTCGTCGTTCTCCGCACGCCCAGCGCGCTGAGCCACGGACTTAACGCCTTCGATTTTTTCGATGCGTTTCATCGCCTGTCTCGCCATGCGCTCAGTCTCTGCTAATGATGTACCAGGTACCGCATTGACAAACACAGTGTAACAGTCCTCATTAAACGGAGGTAGGAAACTCGTACCAAAGCTACTAGCCAGCCAAACTGCCCCTGCCGTGATGCTTAGCATGGTCGTACACACGAGCTTAGGCCAGCTCATGCAGAAGCGCAAGACGGGGGCGTAAGTAGCTTTGATAAAGCGAGCACTGGCGGAATCCACATGTGCATCCTTACCCTTTTTTGCCTTAAAGAGTAGTAAGATAAGTACAGGTGTGATGGTGAGAGCCACGATCAGTGATGCGAGGAGGGCTACCATGTAGGAGATGCCCAGTGGCTGATAGAACTGCCCCTCTACACCGCTGAGGAAGAGAAGAGGGGTGAATACGAGTAGAATAATCAGCGAGCTGTAGCCCATGGAGCTCAGTATCTCCCCCTTGGCATCTAGGATGACAGCCATCTTGCTCTTGCGTTCACTCTCCACTAGCTGCGCATTGATATTAAGCTTACGCCATGCGACTTCTACGAAGATGATCGCATTATCGACCACGTCACCGATCACGACGGCTAGTCCTCCCAAGGTCATGATATTCACGGCTAATCCCAGTACAGGGAAGAAGCACATACCAAGCATGACAGAAAGAGGCATGGAGAGTAGCGTAATGATAGCTGTACGCAGGTTCAGCAGTGTGAGTAAGATGACGGCTAAGACGACGAGTGCTGCAATGAGCAGTGTCTCTTTACCATTCTCAAGGGAGAGGGTGATGAAATCGGACTGACGGTAAGCGTCTGTGTAGATTTTCATGCCTTGGGGGAGTCTGCTGGTGCTGAACTCCTCCACTGCCTTATCCACCTCTTCTGTTAATTTCATCGTATTCGCCCCCGGTGCTTTCTGCACGGAGAGGATGACGGCATCACCGCCCTTAAAGCCCGCATTCCCACGGCGAGGAGCTCCGCCTATACGCACGTCGGCGACATCTTCCACACGCAGAATCCCGCTGGGGTGTCCCTCGACGAGGGCGCGCTTGATATGCTCCGTCGTCGCAGCACGGCTGCGCTGCTGTAGTGGGATTTCCAGACCTGCTACGTCTTCTAAATAACCCGCGGTGAGTGTGTTTTGTGCTTTCGTAATCGCGTTTTCTAGCTGACTCACGGTGACACCTGCTTGGCGCATTTTCTCCGTGTTGTACAGGACTTGGAACTCAGGCAGTCGTCCACCTAGTACTGTGACCTGCCCCACACCAGGGATGGACATGAGGCGATTTCGCAGATGGTACTCCGCTATGCGTCGGATTTCGAGTGGATCGGTGTTCTCATCACCTGTGATGGCTAGTAACATGATCTCGCCTGTCACCGAAATGATGGGCGTGAGCTCTGGATTCATCCCCTCGGGAAGGGTGTCTCGCACGGTGGCGAGACGCTCAGAGACGATTTGGCGCGCCTTGTAGATATCAGTATCCCAATCAAAATCCACCCAGACAAAGGAAAGACCGCTGCCCGAAGAGTCGCGTACGCCCGTCACCCCTGCTGTGCCTTGCATGGCGGCGTTGATGGGAATGGTAACGTACTGCTCCACTTCTTCAGCCGTGAGACCAGTGGCCTCTGTCTGCACGGTGACACGCGGGATTTTTAACTCTGGGAAGACATCGACGGGCATGCGGTTAATCACCCAGACGCTCGTGACGATCATGAAGAGCGTCACGAGTAATACAGTGAGGCGATTTCGCAGGCAGAATTCTAAAATAGTATTCATGCTTTAGTGATCCTCTCCTTCGTGGAATTTGCCATCGGCGTGGAAGTGACCTGTCTGCTTCTGCTTGACACTTCCTCCGCCTAGTAAAAACTTCAGCTCATAGCCACCAGTGACGACGATTTCATCTCCAGTGTGTATACCTGCTACGGTACTCATGTCTCTGCGTGTCCCGAGAACGCTTACCTTCACAGCCTCGTATTCATCTGCTGAACGCTTCACGAAGACGATGTCATCCACCCCTACTTTGATGATAGCCGTGGTGGGTATGCTAATCCCCCGCTGCGCGGCGGCATGCTGGTAGAGGTCGATACGGCAGAGTAAGCCTGCTTGTGCCCCCTGTGGTAACTTGTCAGCCACGAAGTAAATCTGGCGTGTCTGCTTGATAGGGTCGATCTGGTTTGAGATGCGTAGCTTACCTTTGACGCTTACTTCTCTGTTCGCTATGGGGATAGTCGCTATGGCTTCGCTGAACTTGGGCTGCTCGTTACCATAGAGACTTGCATTGATTTCAAGAGCATGTGGGTCTATCATGGAGAGGACACTTTGTCCCTGCTGTGCCCAGCTGCCCTGACTCAGCTCTATTTTACTAATGCCTCCATCCTCTTGGGCATGTATGCCGAGAAGAATCTGATTACCCTGCTGTATCATTTCAGCCCCCATGGCGGCAGAGCGCAGCCTAGAGCTGATATTCTGCGCCATGTGCAGTTGCTGCGTGGCTTCTGATTTTTTAAAGCGAAGTTGCTCTTCGAGCTCACCATTACGCGTGCCCGCTTGAGCGAGCGCGCTGAGTCGAGATTCCATCGTTTTGATGTCTGCCAGAAGTCGCTTGTAGGAGGCTTCTGCATTTTTCTGCTCCGTGAGCAGATCGGAGATAGCAGGGGAGTCAATGGTGTAGAGGAGTTCCCCCTTTCTTACTTGCTGGGCAGAGCGCACTTTAATGTCTAAGCGTCCCGAGCTGGGGAGTACGTAGCTTTTAAAGGCGTGCGCAGGAGTGTCGAGAAATCCGTGTAGACTGGCGACGAGGTTTCGCTGCTCAGCTGGCGCTTTCTGCGTTCTGAGGGCTATGATGTCGCGTGCGTGAGCATTTACTTGTATCGTCTCATTGCCAGCTCCATGCGCGTGCCCGTGGTCGTCGATAGGTTTTTCTTCTGCGTGCTCGCCATTCGGACCATGTGCGTGTCCGTGGTTATCGGTCGCTCTAGGTGCTGAGATGTGCTCACCGTTAGAGTCATGAGCATGTACACCGTCATTGGATGCAGCTTGGGTTAAGCCTACGCTCAGGAGGTAGGCTACCGTGGTAATCTGGGTGATTTTCATGGGTGCTGATTTTTAGTGTTTGTGCTGCTGATCATGTGAGTGAGTTCCGTGATCGTGTCCATGATGTTGTGTTGAGCCTGAGTCTTTGCTTTTTTGGGCAGACTCATTCTTCTTGGAGGGTGTCTTCTCCGATGGAGATTCTGCAAGAGCTGATTGTGCGAAGAATGCAAGAAGGGCGGATACGGCGATGGATGTAAATGTTGTTTTCATATATTGAATGGGGGTTATAGTGTGAAATCGGGATTTAGATATTTAAGCTGAGCCTGAGTTTTAAGCAGCGCCGAGAGGTTTTCAAGGTAGCTGAGCTCGCGCAAGAAGCTTTCATGACGTAGCTCGGAGAGCTCTGTGAGCTTCAGCTCGCCTAGATCATAGAGATTCTGCTGGGAGAGCACTGCTTGTTTCAGCTCTGCGATGCGGGATGCCTCTGAAAGACAGTGCTGGCGAGAAAGTTTCTCCTGCTCCTTTAGTGATTCGTACTGCGTGAGTAGGCGACGCCAAGCGGTAACATAGGCATGTACTTTTAGAGCTCGTTCGCCGGTAGAGAGGGCGATAGCCTCTCTGTTGCGATTCCATAAGGGGAGGTCGAACTCGATGCCCAGTCCTACTGTGTCGTCACCATCATCGCGAGAAAAGCCTGGCGATAGTGTCAACTCTGGATACTGCTTCCGTATCTCTCGCTTGAGCTCCAGTTCGCTAGCATTAAGCTGAGCTGAAGTTGCTTTTAATGCGGGGGAGTCCAGTAAGTCTCGCGCCGAGAGAGCGGCGAGGCGTGCGGGTGTAGATTTCGGTAAGAAATCGCGCACACGCAGATTCCCTGCGCGAGGGTGAAGTCCGAGTTCGCGTACGAGGTTAAGACGCGCACTGAGTAACTCGTCTTGCTTCTCCTGCTGCATGGTGATGAGGTCATTGAGCCGCTGATGTGCAATCTGCTTCTCTGCGAAGCTTAATTCACCCAGAGCGTTTAACTCGTCCACCTTTTGAACTTCGAAGCGAAGTTGCTTCAGTCGACGACTGATAAGGCGCTCTTGGCGTTGACTCAGCAGTAGACTGACACAGAGCTCTTCTACTCTGGCTAAGAAGCTCTGCTCCTCTGCCTTCATTTGCCAGAAATCGGCTTCTTTATATTGCTCGGCAATTTGCTTGGCAATATATGGTAAGCCAGTGACTGGGATGCTGATATTCGGCGTGAGCGCGTAGTTTCTCAAGCTAGCGCTCAGATTGCGCCCCAGCTCACCACTTAGCGAGGGATCTGCCCATAGCCCTGCGTGCTGTGCGACGCTGGTGCTTTTTGCGTAAGTGAGACGCTGGGCATTGAGATCAGGGTTAAGCAAGAGACCTATGTGTAGCAATTGCTTGCGATTGATGTTTCTTGATTTGGACACGAGTTCACGGCTCGTATGAAGCCACTGTTCTGTGTCTCGCTCTAGATTGACCAGTGCGGGTTCATAGGTGCTGCATGCCATTAAGCTCAAGCTAACAAGGCACAGCACCCCAAAGGGTATTTTCATGATATTTTTCTATTGATTTTTTAAGTAATTTCAGATAAGGGGGGGATAAATCAGTGCACAGTAAAGCACACTGTCTGAAATTGTGTATCAAATCAATAGAGGACGGTAAGGCTCGATGAGCACAGACCGCAGCAATGGGGGGGAAGTATCTATGTATACATACTCTTGGGTGAAGTCACTCAAGGAGTAGAATTTTAAGCATTCCACATAAATCATTACCAAAGGTAAGATGGGAATAGCGGTGGAGCAATCCACGTGAACCATGGGTTCGGCACGGTGATCGCATTCATGAGTTACTGGCTCGTCAGAAGAAGGCTCATGTGAAGAGTCATGATGATGCGAATGCCCGTGGTGATGTCCCTGTATCAGCTCATACGAAGAGTCTTGAGCTGAGGGGTGACAATCTGCCTCTATACAGCGACATATATTAGCGAAGCTTATACCCAATACTGCGGGTATAAGTAAAATAGCTAACAAAAATTTCTGTATGGAGGAAAACATACCTAAGATATACCTAGACTGTATATAGGTATTTATCTACGCTGGGTCAAGTATTATTTTTGTCATTTTGACCAAATGGTCGCGTAATGGGTGAAAAAATGAGCATCACTCGCTGGGCTCTTGCTGCGTGATGCAGTGGATAGCTCCCCCCTCGATGACGAGGCGACGCGCGTCCATGCCTATGATGTCGTAGCGGCTGCCGAAGGCTTCGCGTAGGATGCCGAGTGCGTGGTCGTCGTTCTTCTTCTGCTTAAAGATGGGGACGATGACGCGATTGTTACAGATGAGGAAGTTCGCGTAGCTCGCGGGGAGCTGCTCGAGTCGCCAGTCTTCTGCGATGAGGGCATCGGGCATGGGGAGGGGGATGATCTCGACGCGTGAGCCGTTCGGGCGGCGCAGGTCTTGGAGGCGTTCCATGTTCTCTGCGAGGGCGCGATAGTGTGGGGAGTTCTGATCGCTCTCTTCGATGGCGACGAGGCTAGCGGCGTTCACGAATCGTACCATGTCGTCGATATGACCATCGGTGTCATCGCCTTCGATGCCCTGTCCGAGCCAGAAGGTATGTGTCGTGCCGAGGAGGCGGTGGAGCTCTGATTCGATGTCCTTCTTGCTCTTATGTGGATTGCGATTCTCATTCAGCAGCACGGCTTCCGTCGTGATGAGGAGACCTTCGCCATTCCCTTCGATCGCGCCACCTTCCAGAATGAGCGAGGAGCTGAGGGTAGGGAGGCTGCGTGCCTGTGCCATGTGCAGCGGGATGCGGTTATCAAGATCCCACGGGGCGAACTTTCCACCCCATGCGTTGAACTCCCAGTTCGCGATCTGTCGACCTCCATCTTTTCGCTGGACGAAGATGCCACCATGGTCGCGGCACCAGACATCGTTCGTCGGGTGCGTGAAGAGCTGGTATCGTCCTGCGTCCACACCTGCCTGCTGGAGTAAGTTCGCAATGCCTGCGTGCATGGGCTGCGCGGCGTTAATGCAGACCTGTGCCTCGGGCGCGATGAGAGCGGCGAGCCGTGCGTAGTCGCGGTGCAGTTCTTCTAGTCCGCCCTGCCAGAGGTCGTCACGATGAGGCCAGGAGAGCCAGACTGCATCTTGCTTCTCCCACTCGGCTGGCCAGCGGAGATGATCGCTGCCTTCGAGGGGGAGGGATGTGTGCGCGGTGGTGGGGGCTGATATGGTCATGCTGGTGATTGGAAAAAGTGTTCCTTGAGAAGCGGGATGTCGATGTGGGACTGCTCGATGAGTAAGTCGATGACGTGTTGTAAGCTAGGTAGTCGAGAGAAGTCATGCTGGTCGTCATCGCTATCCTTGCCGAATACACCTATTTCGATGAGGTTATACACGATAGTTCCTAGATCAGGCGAGTCCTTAATCCCCCAGTTTTCCAGAACTTCGTAGGCGAGCGGTCCGAACTCCTCCTGTGCGAGCTTGCAGTAGCAGAGATGAATCTGCTCCGCGCTGAGATGTCCTTCTAACTTCATGACGGCACTCGCATAGCCGATGGTGCGATCTAGTAGGTAGTATGCTTCCTTGTCGTATTCGGGGTGCTGCCTGAGGATATCACGTACAGCATCAGCGAAGTTCTTGTAAATGGGCGGCATGGGTGCAGTGTATCACAGGGTTTATGAAGAATGCAAGCTTAGGCCTGAGGAAAGCGCGCCGCGATGTCGTCGATAGCCTGTACGAGAGCATCTTCCAGAGCTGGCTGACCGATGGCCGCTGCGCAGCCGTCGAGCTGCTCCACATTACGCGCGCCTATGAGCACGCTCGTTACCTCGGGGCGGTGGAGTAGCCAGCGGATAGCGAGCTGCGTGAGGGGGATGCCTGCCTGCTGGGCGAGGTCTTGGAGTGCGGCGATGTGTGCGTTGTTCTGCTTCACGTGGTCTTCATTCAGGAAGACAGAGTCCGTACGAGCGGCGCGTGAAGCTTCGGGGAGCTGCTGGGCGAGGTACTTGCCCGTCAGCTGTCCCTGAGCGAGAGGGGAGAAAACGATGGATCCTGTCTGCTGCTCTTTTACCGCGGGAAGCATGCCTTCTTCGCAGTCGCGGTGCAGCATGTTGTAGCGGAACTGGTGGATGAGGCAGGGGACTTTTTCCTCGCGCAGCAGTCCACAGGCCTGATGGAAGAGGGCAGGGGGGTACTTCGAAAGCCCCGCGTAGAGTGCCTTTCCGCTGCGCACCGCGGTGACGAGCGCGCTCACTGTCTCTTCGATGGGGGTGTCAGGGTCGGGACGATGGGAGTAGAATACATCCACGTAGTCGAGTCCCATGCGTGTGAGTGACTGATCAAGGCTCGCGAGGAGATGCTTGCGGCTGCCCCAGTCTCCATACACGCCATCCCACATGAGGTGTCCTGCCTTTGTCGCGATGAACATCTCGTCGCGTTGCGCGGCGAAATGATCTTTCATGAGTCTCCCGAAGCTGACCTCTGCCGAGCCTGGAGGTGGACCGTAGTTGTTCGCCAGATCGAAGTGACAGATACCTATGTCCATGCAGCGCGCTATCATATCATAGCAGGACTGCTGGTCATCATGGGTGCCAAAATTGTGCCATAGGCCGAGGGAAATCTCAGGGAGGAGGATTCCACTGCGTCCGCTACGTCTATAATTCATAAAATATGGTGTGCGTAAGAGGGATTAAGATTAAGCCATTCCCTGACTGAGGATGAGGTTTAGCTCATGCTGGAATGCCTGTAGCTCCGTCTCTGTAGGTCTGTCGCTGAGGTCATTCCAAGAGAACGCGCCTGTGGCATCAAAGCTCCATGCGCCGCGAATGCCAGAGCCGAAGAGTGCTTTTCCCGAGAGCATGGTGCCTGGTATCTGAAGCTCATCGAGGCTGACCTTCACCATGGCTGCCGTCGTCGAGGCGGGGGCAGCAGCAGGAGCTGGGGGGGCTGTAGGTGCTGAGTCTACCGCTGGTGCTTGCGCAGCCTCGGGGGCGGGAGCTGGCGTAGGAGTCAAGATCTCAGCTATCTCAATGTTATGATCCAGAAGAAGGAAGCGCAGATCCATGAAGCGTATGGAGACGCCTTCTTCTGTTAAGTTCTTCTGAATACCGTTTAAATCAATGCCCTGTGCCGCCCATGTGCGGATACGATCTATAAGCTCGGGGGTGATGTTCATGCTGCTATGCTAGCAAAAATGCTAGCATAGTGCAAGACATGAGATATCACCTGTTAGTAATCTTTACTCGCTAGGATCTTGAGGATTTGGTTCTCCCTCTGCTTTTTCTGTATCGGATGGAAGATTAAAAATATCGGGATTGAAGAGCTCGTTTCCGCTATCTTCCAAGTCGAGGGTGCTGCCGCTCAGGGGCTTTTTGCCCGTGAAGCTAGGGATTTCTGTATTCTGGGCAGCTCGTGGGTCATGTGGCTTTGTTGATCTTGCGATGTTGTTTTCTCGCAGCTCTTTCTGGGCTTTTTCCTGTAATGCCGCGGCTCTTTCCTCTCGGGCTTGTTTTCGGGCGGCGTTAAGTGTGGACTGGCGCATCATCATGACACTGATAATGCAGGCTAGGATAATGATGGTAGCAACGGTGCCGTAGATAGCGTATTTCATCATTTTGCTATTGCTGCTGGAGCGTGATCTGCTGCGTGATGATGAGGATCTGCGAGATCTGCCACTGCTGCTTTCACTTTCGCCGCTGCGACGTCTTCTGCGCCTGCCTGATGAAGAGCTAGACCTAGAGCTAGACGACCCCACTTCATCTTCAGTCGAGTATGAGGCTTCGTAATCAATAGGAGAGTTCTTTACTACTTCTGCTGTATTAGGAAGGGACGTGACCTTTGGCGCAAGCTTGATGACGGATTTGGGCTGTACTTCTTCCTTCACAGGGGGTTCTTCCTCCTGCACAGGGGCTTCTTCCTTCTGCTCAGGGGCTTCTTTCTCCTGCACGGGGGCTTCTTCTTCCTTCACAGGGGCTTCTTCTTCCT
>CAYJJD010000089.1:0-10028 GCA_964370425.1 uncultured Akkermansia sp.
CCTCAAGCTGCCATCCAAAGCATGAAGCTGCTAATTTCGCAAGGTGCCCTTAAGCAGGGTGTGGGCTAGCCTCCAAAGCGAAACTGTGGCACAGCCACAGCAGCGTCAGTTTCCTCATAGCGTGAAGTCACACGCGCCCGTAAAGCAAATCGAGCATGGTTCCCGCACCCGAAACTGGCGCTCCAACTACCGCGCGCGACAGCGCGACACTTATCTTCCGTGGGCAAACACGATAGCGTAAAACCACGCTATCCGAACGCTTCGCATAGGCAACGGCAGAGAAGACCTGCCCTGCGGCCAGAGGATAAGAAAACATCAGTGAGTGTGCTGACTCCATGCTGTGACTTCTGCACGGGCTTGTAATAATTTTCGTTTTCTTACTGCCGTTTCCGTGATCTGCGATCACGGTCTGCCTCTGGGCTCTGCGCAGACCCGCAAGGACTCCTCGCCCTTGACCCAGCAGGTGGCCGGTCCACCGCGCCGCCTTTATGGTCGGTGTGGGCGTGCTCTGATGGGTGTGGCTATGCTCAAGCCAAACAATCCTCCCCCTCCTCAAAAAAAAAGCCATGGTGCATCACCATGGCTACTGCTATCTAATCAGATGTGCTAAGACAGCGCTCTCCTTCTACGCATCATGAGTCCAGTCAGCGCGAGCAAGCTCATCGTGGCTGTGCTGGGTTCTGGCAATGGCACAAATGATCCGAAATCCTTCCCTTCGATGCTTAATCCACTCCCGGACCCATCAAAGCTCATTCCCTGCAAGTCATCTGAGCGAAGGACTGAGCCATCACTCGATAGCATTCCTATGCTTACAGTGATATTTGTAGTATCACTCGATAGTCCCGCTATTACGAGCGAATCAAAGCTGCCAGAGAGCCCTACCATGTAGGTCATCATCTGCTCATCTAAAAGGAGATCCAGTGCCGCCCCATCTTCCAGATGCGCACCTGATAAACCTGTGTCTATGGTGAGTGCCTTCTGTGTGTCACGCTGCAAGGAGTAGTTGCCCGAGTCAGGTGCGCTTACGTCTTCAAGACTCACGCTCACATTCTCCACTGAGACTTCTCCTGAGAGATAGAGCTGATCGTAGAAACGTACTGCTTTATCTGCACTGAGCGTCAGATTCGTGATCGTAAGTGTGTCTTCGCTATTCGTGAATACAATGTCATGCCCTTCATTTAGGTACACTCCTTCTAGGCTCTGGTTTCCTTCTATGGTTAGTGTGCCAGAGAGATGTAGGTCACCTTTTAACTTGCCACCAGCGAGCTTCGTGCTCGCGTCTTGGGCTATATGGATGCTGGCAGCGCTGAGTTCTGCTTGCTCTCCTTGCAAGACGAGCTGAGCTCCCTCTACACTGAATGCTCCAGCTATGCTGCTCTTAGAAGACATCACGATGGATGAATCATTAGAAGTACCTTTATAATGAACATTTAAAACACCATCCCCTATGCTGGAGCCATCACTGAGTACGACACTCTTGCTGTCCATGAAAGAGCCGTTGAACTCCGTCTTGTCCGCGACGATGTTAAGCTGCGAGTTTCCAGTACTGCCGATGATGAGACTCTTCTCGTCATAGCTGTTCACTTCATGAAGCGTCTGTACGTGGCCTGCGAGATCGAATGTACCACCATCTTGACCTATGGTCAGGCTACCAGAAATGGCCTCATTCTGCGCGAGTTGAATAGAAGCTTGTGTGCTGATCTTTACATCATTCGCGGCGTAGTAGCCTTCTCTGTCCAGCACGACATGTGCTCCGACTCCTATGTTCAGATCTGCCTTATTGTCCAGTTTATTCTCTTCACTGACATCCTGGTGAGAGATGTGGAGAGTGCCTCCCTTTCCTGTATCACCGACGACACGCCATTCATCGCCTGCTTTACCGACGAGCGTAGATGTGACCGTGACATCTTCTTGGATGAGATAGCCTGCGGTGTTCAGCTTCATATCCTTTTCAGTACCAGAGAGGTGGTAGGTATTCGCCGTACCGTCATCTTGTGTGTTGAAGTAGAGTACGCCCGCGCCTGTATCGACGTTACTATTGATAACGATGTTTGCCGATTCGCTGAGTACCCAGTCCTTCGTCGCGTTCATCTGGGCATCAGTCGCTTTCGTATTTCCGTCACGTGTGTCTCCGTGGATGCCCTTTGCAAGTGCTTGAACCTCGATGGTATTGTCATTATCGTCAGTAAAGGTTAGCATACCTGTATTATCGTTACGATCTACCACGTATGTTCCCGCACTCGCATTATCAAACCTGACCTTGTAATGTTCTTGCACCGCTTCTGCCCATTCGGCACTATAGGTACTCGCCATGGTCATACTCGAACCTGATGAAGAAACGCTGGTAAGCTGTCCGATGAATAACCACTCACTTTTCTCTTGATCATACATCAGGACTGGACTGCCACTATCGCCGAGGCGAGCACCAATGGGGAGCGGATTATCCTCACTGGGGGTAGTCATCTTATAGTTGATGTAATCAATCATATAGTATGCCGTGGTACCATCGGGCAAGCTCGCTTGAACTCTGAAGCCACTCATACTGGATTGATAATCAAGAGTGCCAGCAGTCAGATGCTGTGTACTTTGTTCTAATTCGGGTCCTGTACCGCCTACAGAGTCTACCAAGACCTGCTGCCCAAAACCAACTCGCACGATGGGGTTATTTTTAAGAGCACTATAACTTGTGCTTTCTGCATAGTTCCAACCCACAGCATCCGTTACAACCTTCGATAAGCGCGTGACTGTAAAGTCTGATGCTGGAGATGTGCCTAGCATCGACTGCGTGCCTACACCCGCGTAACTTTCAAAATAAGGGGAACTAGCATCTAGCGTGCTATCCTCCATAAAACGCACCTCACTCTGTGTCCCTAAGTGCGAGCATGAAGTCACCCAGCTCTGCTTACCTCCTGAGAGAGAACCACCCTTTGCACCTTCGAACGTCGATGTCACCGCTCCGAAGTCGGGAACGAGAGGTATCCTTCCTATCTCTTCACCCGTATCTTTATCGTAGATGGGCACATCTGTCGCACCAGCTTCAAAAATGCCCTCATTCAGAGCGAAGTCCCTATAGACATCTGCTCCTATGTTCAAGAACATTTCACCCGCTTCTGCAGTCGCTAGCAATGCAGCTGAGCCAAGGGATAGATAAAATTTCGTTTTCATAGTTTCTCGTTTCAGTTAAAATGTACTCCTATTTTTTTTATTAGTAAAGAAATAAATTCTGAATTTAATTTCATACAAACCAATATCTTACGGGAGAAATATAACAATTTAATAACAAATAATACAAACAAAATTACAATACAACGTTATATATTTCTCGCATCTAACGCCTCATATTCAAAAAATAAAAATAATGATAACAAAAAAAATAAGCCAGTTTCTAACTCGAATTTTCTCGTAAAAAAAATTAAAAAAAATCGTTTTTTTTATTTTTTGAATTTGATTTATTTTCGCAAAATGTATCAATTTTGCGGTTTTTTATAAACACATTAAAACGATAGGAATTAGCGTAGTAAAGGAGTTACAGAAACAATTACTTCTACTTCGAATTATAATATAAAAAAGAAAATAACATTTTTTGAAATTATACGATGTGATACACGCATTCGTATTTATTGAAAGAATTTAATCGCAAAATCCCGCGTATCACAAAGCTTGCAGTCGATCCATCTCAGCTTCCTCGTATAAGCAAAAATGACAAATAGCTCGCTCTGGGTCTAAGGCAGGCTTAGGCCGGGATCATCTCTCTATGTATTCCAGACCTGAACAGACATGACGAAGGAAATAGACAGGATCTATACATCATGGAGCTGCTCTCTTACAAAATGCGTTCGAACTAAAAGGGTCGCATGCAATATGAGTTCTTGTAGAATGGTAATTTTGCGAGGTTACCCAAAGAGTTTCTTGAAAACGTACGCTACATTAAAAAAGCCTCAGTCGTATGACTGAGGCTTTTTTAATGATACGAAGCGGACGGGGCTCGAACCCGCGACCCCCAGCGTGACAGGCTGGTGCTCTAACCAAACTGAGCTACCACTCCTTGGTATCGTTTGCACGAGAAGCTGACTAGCTTGCAACTCAGTCTACCTTCTCCTTGTCTAGAAGCCCTCCGTTTCCAGTGGGGTGCGGGAAAATTATAGAAGAAGTCGAGCAGGAATGCAAGCATTTTTCTTCATCATGTGTGATAAAAAATAAAAAAGAAGTTTATCTGCTCATATTATGCTGAATTCAAAAGACTTAAAAAATCATCCGCGCACGCAAAAAACAAACATCATCCTCTGCTCTCCAGCACTAGATGATCGAGTAGGGGGCTTTTGCCCCCCTCTCACACCACCGTACGTGCCATTTATGGCATACGGCGGTTTCCTATACATGTTTAAAGTAGCTGTGTACGGAGATTACCCCTTGGTTTCTGAGCCACTCGTTTCCCATGCCCGCATTTTGTAGCCATGTCTTTGATATGCGCCACCAGCGTCGCCCCATTCCTGTTACTTTCCTTCGGGTTATCGCTCCTACTCCTAGCTTTAGGGCACCTTGCGAAATTAGTCCGAGTAAAATGTTGATCTCGAAAAAGAGCGAAACAGCACGCCTTTTGCCGCATTTTGGCGAGAATTTACAGTGCATGTAAAATCCGAAGCTGCTAATTTCTCGCGAGGTTTGATTTCGAGATGGATTTCGAGATGGATTTTTCACGAATTGATGTCTCAGAGTGTCCTCTGAGACGAAAATTCGGGGAAAATCTAGCCGAAAAGCACTCAAAAGATGCCTCGTGAAGTGATTTTGTTCATTTGCTTATTTTGAATGACGAGAATTTAGAAGTCCCCTATTGTAAGTGAGCCACACGCCCAGTTCTTCAAGGCTCATCGCGTCTATCCCTGTGCTCCCTTTGTTGCTTCTTACGGTATGCGTATCGGAGGTTTCGCGGTCTGTGATTTTCTCCAACAGCTTGTCTTTCCAGCTCAGTTGCTCCTTCTATGCCTCAAACATTTGCTGCTCCCTCCACAAGTATCCCGTGGGATTTGCGCCCTCTTCTTTCTCGGGCAGGTACCCCATGGAGGGGCTTGGCCGAAGTCAAACTCTCCCTGCTTCAGTGTGTCTTAGTTCTGCTGCTTCATGTTTGTGAATTTCAGGCTGTCTAGCCATTTAGGAATTGCGCCTTGCTTGCTAAGGGCGGCAAGTACTATGCGCTCTGCTGACACCCTGCTAGTGGCGGATTTCTCCTTCACCGTCCTTTCAGGCTTAGGCCGGGTTTCCCAGAATAAGACGTAGTGCTTTCTCTCCGCGCCAGCCGCATCTACTAGGATTGCTCTTGATGAAGTATTGGGCTTTAAGTGCTTCTGGCGTACCAAAAAAGCCTCAGTCATGCGACTGAGGCTTTCTAGTGATACGAAGCGGACGGGGCTCGAACCCGCGACCCCCAGCGTGACAGGCTGGTGCTCTAACCAAACTGAGCTACCACTCCTTGGTATCGTTTGCACAGGATGCTGACTTGTTTGTAACTCAGTCGTCCATCTCCTTGTCGAAGAGCCCTCCGTTTCCAGTGGGGTGCGGGCACATTATAGTAAAATCCTAATAGCTGCGCAAGCTTTTTTTTACATTTTCTTGCATTTTTTTAATTTGCTTTTATTATTAGATTCAATATAAGGTGTTTATCTGTTATTAGATCTACTCCACGCCTATCTCTACAAGTCTATTTATTTCTAGACCCGATATGATCTTGTGTTTCCCATGTGCATCGCGCAGAATAGGATATCCACGCTCATCTACACCGCAGAACCACCCTGTATGACGCGCATCATCCGTGATGGCGACCACGGGGCGCTCACCCGCCCAGGCTTCAGATAAGTCTGACTGTAGCCCAGCCATCCCCTCGCGAAGGAAAAGATCATACACGTCCGCGATGCACTCACCTAGGCTATCGCGAAACTCATCTATGCTAGGGCAGTCCCCCGACGTGATATCTCGTAGTCGTACGACAGGATCGCTCGTTTTCCCTCGCAGAGATAGGACATCATTATACATATTGAGCCCTATGCCCAGTGAAGCGACCGTCGCAGAGGGACGCTCGACAAGAATGCCGCCTAGCTTCGCTCGACCTACGAGTAGATCATTAGGCCAGCGTAGCCGCACTCCTTCTATATAATAGCGACGCAGCGCACGCATCACAGCGACACCTGTTAACAGTGGAAGCTGCCCCCAGTCTAAATCCAACTCTTCGCGAATCGGCACATTATAACATATCCACAGCCCACCACGCTCTCCAAACCATGTACGCTGGAAGCGACCACGACCCGCGTGCTGTAGAACTGCTTGCACCCCCTGCCACGCGGGAAGCACACGCGCTGGGTAGAATGTGCTTTCACAATCTTCTAATACCGTATAACTCCATGTTGTATTCATGCATCCAGTGTATCATTAATAGCTCCTATTCGCGATACTTTTATGACATAAGCTCCCCATAAGGCGCTGCAATGACTAAGACAGAGAAAGAGCTTGAAATGCTTCGAAAAGCTTTTTTGCTTCCCCCAGCACGCTTCGTCCTATAGAATAGCTGCACATGAGCGATTCTTTTCAATTAGGCAATAAGACATTTCACTCTCGTTTCATTCTCGGCTCTGGGAAGTACAGCATGGAGCTAATCCGCGCTGCTGTGGAACAGGGTGGGGTAGAGATGATCACGCTGGCACTACGCCGCGCCCACGCCCATGAAGCAGAAAGCATCCTCAGCTATATCCCCGAGGGCATGAACCTACTGCCGAACACCTCGGGAGCGCGCACAGCCGAAGAAGCCCTCCGTATGGCACGCCTTGCCCGTGAGCTAGGCTGCGGCGATATGGTAAAGGTCGAAGTCATACAGGACACGAAGTACCTACTGCCTCACAATGAAGAGACGATTAAAGCGACAGAACTGCTCGCTGAGGACGGCTTCACCGTGCTACCCTACATGTACCCCGACTTGAATGCCGCCCGCGCCCTCGTGCAGGCTGGCGCGGCATGCATCATGCCGCTGGGAGCGCCCATAGGCTCGAACAAGGGTCTAGCGACACGAGACTTCATCCAGATACTCCTCGACGAGATCGAGCTACCCATCATCGTGGATGCGGGCATCGGTCGCCCCTCACAAGCCTGTGAAGCCATGGAGATGGGCGCGGCAGCCGTTATGGTGAACACAGCCATCGCCACAGCAGGGGATGTCTCCGCGATGGCAGGAGCATTCAAGCTCGCCATAGAGGCTGGACGTGCGGCCTACCTCGCAAAACTCGGGCGCGTCATCGAACGCGGAGCGGAAGCCTCCTCCCCCCTGACAGGATTCCTCGCAGATTAATTTTTCCTACTAAAGATATGGCGACACGCTGTGACCACATGGCCTACTGGCCAGACATGGAGGAACTCCCCCATGACATGATGGAAGACGTACTGAGCCTAAGTGCCGAGTACTCAAGCTACGAATTCTCAGAGCAGGACGTCCTGCGCGCGCTGGAGAAGGAGTTTCTCGCGATAGAAGACTACGCCGCGCTACTCAGCCCTGCCGCCCTACCTCTGCTAGAGCAGATAGCCCAGCGTGCGAAGCGAGTTCGCGAGAAACACTTCGGCGTGAATGTCTCCATGTTCACCCCCCTCTACATCTCCAATTACTGCGAAAACCACTGCTCCTACTGCGGCTTCAACTGCAAGAACAAAATACGCCGCGCCTGCCTCAGTGCAGATGAAATCACCGCTGAGCTGAAAGCCATCGCAGCCTCCGGTGTAGAAGAACTCCTCCTCCTCACAGGTGAAAGCCACAAGAAATCCAGCGTCACCTACATAGGTGACGCCGTGAAACTCGCCCGCCAGCACTTCCGCAACGTAGGCCTAGAAGTCTACCCTGTGAACACAAAAGACTACGAATACCTGCACACCTGCGGAGCGGACTACATCACCATCTTTCAAGAAACCTACCACCCCGACACCTACGAGAAGTACCATCTAGCAGGGCACAAGCGCGTCTTCCCCTACCGCTTCCACTCCCAAGAACGCGCCCTGCGCGGTGGCATGCGAGGCGTGGCATTCGCCGCCCTACTCGGGCTAGACGACTACCGCCGCGACGCGCTAGCCACTGGCCTACACGCGCACCTCATCCAGCGACGCTACCCCCATGCAGAAATCTCACTCTCCTGTCCCCGCCTCCGCCCCACGACCCATGATGACGCACTCCAGTCACAAGGAGTAGGCGAGAGGCAGCTGCTACAGATACTCTGCGCCTACCGCCTCTTCCTCCCCTACGCACATATCACCATCTCCTCACGTGAGCGAGAAAACTTCCGCGACCACATCGTCGGCATCGCCGCGACAAAAATCTCGGCAGGAGTCCACACAGGAGTCGGCGAGCATCAGGAAGAAGACAAAGGCGATGAACAATTTGAAATCGCGGACGACCGAAGCGTGCAGCAAGTATACCAGCGACTCAAGGAACTCGGCATGCAGCCCGTCATGAACGACTATGCCTAAGCCAGCGCGCAGCACAGCATTTCCCCTCGTCCTCGTCACCGCGCGAGTACTCGCTGAGCGTCCTCTCATCGAGCAGCTCGCGCTCGCGCTCAGCGGAGCAGATGGAGCAGATGGAGCAGAAAACACACAACTCCCCCGCCCGCAGCGCGTCATCCTCCGCGAAAAAGACCTCAGCGACGAGGAATACACAAAACTCGCGGCAGAAGTCAGCGAACTCTGCAAACGCGAAGACATACCCTTCATGTGGCAGAGCCACGTGAGAGCCTGCCCGCGAGAAGAGCAGCGCATCCAGATGAGCATGGGAGACTTCCTGAATATGAAAGTCTCGGAAGAAACACGACATTTCATCGACTGCTGGGTATCAGTCCACAGTGTGGATGAAGCCATCGTCGCAGAAAAACTCGGAGCGACAGCCCTCATCTATGGGCACGTGTACGAGACAGAATGCAAGGCGCGACTAGAGGCAAGAGGCTTGGAGGCGCTACGAGCGGTTACAGAAGCCTGCAACATCCCCGTGTACGCCATAGGAGGCATACGCAGTAATGTGCAATTTCGAGAACTCGAAGCGCAGGGCTGTGCGGGAGGCTGCATCATGTCTGGGTACATGACATAGAGCAGCAGCTCCCTATAAAATGCGCGTAGAGAGAACTCTCGCGGGGGTTCCGTGAGGAGGTGCAAGGAACACGCAGTGCGCTCTACACCAGACGCGGGCTGGGGACAAGCATCATCCCGCGCTAGTTCTTCTGCCACAACTTGAACCAGTGAGTAATCCGAGCTCGATGCCTTCATCGCAAAAGCGATAGTCTGACAAGCACGGCTACAGCTGCGCTTGCACAAACTCACCTAAGGGCTAAGGAGAAAGCTTGTTAGGACTCTGATATAGTTACCAGTTATTTAAAAAAGCGACAGGGCCGTCAGGTGCTTTTTCTTAATGATTTAATATTGCCCCATACAGACAGGACAGTTATTGCCACCACTTTGACCGCAATTGCGGCAGCTATGCCTTGTTCCGCCACCTGATGAAGGCTGAGGCACGGAGTTGCCAACAGCTTCAAAATAATGTACAACTGGCGCAGCTAGCGCATCGGCAACAGCGCGCTCGAGTAATTCACAAGATGTTAGACTAAGCGATAATATTATTGCAATTATTGGTTTCATAGTATTTTTCTTTATTTAATTAATATATGGGTGTAAAGAAGGAGTTTCGCACTTTCTTCTGAGACGTCAAATCGACTAGTAGCAATAATCACTTGGTTAATACTGCCTCATTACAGACAGCTCAGTAATTACTGCCAATCCAAATTGTTTTTTCATCTTCTGGCGTCAGAGTTGAACGAAAAAAAAGGGAGATAATTTGAGCATCAAGTTAAGCACTTGTTTAGTGTAGTATATAGGTAATTCTTAGTCAAGTTGAATAATCGATTTTTCTATTTTTGCGCAGTGATTTCTAATCCCAAGTTTCGACGTTCGCATTCTACTGTTGTACCACCCGAGCAATACAAGTTTGAGTCTGCCATATATTGGTGAAATTTTTC
>CAYJJD010000090.1:0-10019 GCA_964370425.1 uncultured Akkermansia sp.
GCCCCCTACTCGATTGCGTGGAGCTATCGTGATGCAGCATCATTCGCACTCGTTGAAAAACCTTGAAAATAATACATAGAAAGAGTACACTTACGCCGTAAGAAATCATTAAGCTACTTTAATCCATGAAAGTCCTCCATCTCCTCCCTAATCTCCACTCAGGCGGCGTCGAACAAGTCGTGCTGGAACTCTGCGAATCTCTGCCTAAGCATGGCTATGAATGTCGAGTCATCTCAGGTGGAGGGCGCATGGTGGATGATATCCTCGCGACGGGTGCTACTCATATCACACGTCCCGTGGGGAAGAAGAGCCCGCGCGCGCTATTGGAAGCCCTGTGGCTGAAGCGTCATCTCCTTGATGAGCCTGTAGATGTGCTTCATGTGCATTCGCGTGTGCCTGCATGGATCGCTCAGATAGCCCTGAAGCTTATGCCTGCGGCTAAGCGTCCTAAGCTCGTAAGTACCTTCCACGGCACTTATTCTATTAATGCGTATTCAAAGGTGATGACGCGTGGTGACGAGCTCATCGCCGTCTCTGATTACACGAAGGAGTACATGCTGGAGCATTTCCCAGATACGCCAGCGGAGAAGATCCATGTTATTCATAACTCGGTTAACGCTGAAATGTATCATCCTGGCTACAGACCCAGTGAAGAATGGCTCGCTGGTTGGAAGTCTGAGTATCCTGAGTTTCAGGGGAGATTCCTGCTGAGCCTCCCTGCTCGCATCACGCGCTTGAAGGGGCAGCTGCATCTGATACCTATCGTGCAATATCTCCTTGAGAAGGGGATACCTGTGCATGCCATCATCGTCGGAGAGTGCAGTAAGAGTAAGCAGCGCTACAGGCGAGAAGTGGAGCAGAAGATCGCCGAAGCGGGTCTGACTGAGCATATCACGTGGCTAGGATTACGTCGAGACCTCCGTGACATTAGCTGTGTGACTGATGTGACCCTGTCGCTGACCCTACGCCCAGAGACATTTGGAAAGACGACATTAGAGGCTCTTTCTCTAGGACGTCCGGCCATGGGCTACGAGCATGGTGGTGTGGGCGAGCAGCTGCGCTACTTCCTGCCCGATGGGTGCTCCCCCACGGCAGATCCTATCGCTATGGCTGAAAAGCTTGCTGTATGGTACCAGCATCTGCCTACTCCAGTACTCGAACTCCCCGAGCCATTCCAGCGCGCGCGTATGATAGACGCGCATGTGCAGGTGTACGAGAAGTGCTTTGCAACTGTTTAAATGATAAAAAAGGGAGGGTATTGAGCCCCTCCCTTTTTACTTGGATTTAATTATTTAAAGCACCATCGTATCTGGCGCGCATAGTGTACGCCTGCTTGCAGTTCGATGCTGGGGAAGCCCTGTGCCTGCTTGTTCGGCGCGTCGGGATAGCTCTGCGGCTCTAGTGCGACTCCTCCGAAGGGCTGCGGCAGGTAGTAGCCTGTGTAGACTTGCACCGCTGGCGCATCTGTCCAGAGGCAGAGGCTGCGATCGCCGCATTGCAGAGTGACCTGTGGTCCTCTGTTTGCGTTTAGGCAGAAGTTATCATCATAGCCGAGTGGGAGAAGGCAGCCGTCTCCTATCCTTTCGCTCAGAGCAGTGCTGTCACGCAAGTCGAAGGGGCTATCCGCGACACTTGCTATCTCACCCGTGGGGATATTTTCTACCATCGGGGTGTAGTTCTCCGCTTCTACTCTGAGGGTATGATTCTCGACAATTGTTGGCTCAGAGCCGAGATTCCAGTAGGCATGGTGGGTGAGGTTGATCAGTGTGAGCTTGTCGCTGATCGCCTCTAGGCGGAGCGTGATGCCTGCGTCATCGAGCTTGTAGTGTGCACGTACTTCGAGCGTACCTGGGTAGCCTTCATCACCATCGGTGGAGATGAGGCTAAGGATGAGGTCTGTCTCTGTCTGGGCTTCGACCATCCACAGCTTGTCTGCGAAGCTGCGTATGCCTCCGTGAAGGTGATTTTCTCCGTTGTTGATAGGGAGACTCAGTGTCTCACCGTTGCTCATGGGGGCGTGACCTTTAGCGATGCGATTCGCGACGCGACCGCATATAGCCCCGCAGTAGCAGGAGTCATTCAGCATGTCTTCTACGCTCTTAGGCCCATAGAGGAGTTCTTCGTCATGGAATCGTGCGGAGAGGAGGCGTGCGCCAAAGTCACTGATGACTACGCTTAGGCTCTCGTTGCTCAGTGTGATGAGTGTGGGTTGTGGCATGGTCGTTTTTGTATAAGAAGGCGACTCATGCTAGATGAGTCGCCTTGTGGGTTAAGATATGAATCTAAGGCTTAGTAGGGTTCGAAGTAGCTGTTGTTGCCGCTTTCGATGAGCTGACCCTGTGTGCCTGGCTGGATGACACCGTATTCTTCATAGACAGGCTGTGTGATGGTGTAGGTGGCATTGGAGCCGGTTACCTTCACTTTCAGCTGCTGACCTGGTGTCGTCGCTGCGGCAGATGTCACGCCACGACCGAGGAGACCGCCTGCGATAGCTCCGCCTGCGGTGGCGAGAGTGTTTCCACTGCCCTTACCGAGCATGCTGCCAGCAGCTCCACCAGCGAGTGCGCCTGCGATCGTGCCGATATTCTTAGAGGTGCTGTCAGCTTGTACCTCAACCATGCGTGCAGAGAGGACAGTCGCGTCATAGCTCTTGCCCACGACGCCCATAGCGGATGGTGCGACTGAGGTGATGCTCTTCATGCCGCTGCATGAAGTCAGAGCGAGTCCTCCGATAAGCGTGCTGATGATGATAAGTGATTTTGTATTCATTTTATACTAGTATTTTTATTGTGTTTAGGGGGGGGAGATTATCGGGATTGCCAGCTGGTGACCTTATTATTGATGAAGGTTACCTCTGCGACTGGTGTTTCGATGAAGGTCGTATTCATGCGTGAGAAGTAGGGGTCATACCAGCCGTTGTAGCCCCAGTGAGGTCCAGCCCATACGGATTGGGTCGTGTAGGCTGTAGATGACGTGTAGATCCACTTCATGTAGTGAGACCCTTTTTCTTCTCCCTGGACGGGAGTGTTATTAGGATACCCCCATGCGAGAAACACGGCTTGGGGGCTCATTCCTGTGCTGATTTGTCCCGCGCTGACGAGCTTCTGCTCATCAGGAGAAAGTGACTGGTATACCTGAGGGTTCTCCTCGATACGTACCTGAGGAGTCGTGCTACACGAAGAACAGATGAAGCTCAGAGCTAATGCGCTTGCGATACAGTAGAGGGCTTTCATGTTCTCATCCTATCATAGCCAAAGGGACATACCAAGAGAAAAATGACAAGCTATGTTTTTATGACACAACGTAAAGGCCTAAAAATACAGTGAAAATCAGATTATATGCCATTAAGTGCTTGCTATGGACGGCGAAATATGATAGACAATTAGCGTAATCCAGTATGAAAACAACACACGCTATAATAACGTTATTGGGAGTTCCTGCACTTTGCGCCGCAGCAGTCGCGCAAGATGGGCTCAATGTGCTTGAGACTCTTCCCAAAGATGGCTTCTTGCAGGGTCGTGCAGTAAAACCTCAACTCAGTCAAGATCTTCTTCCTATTCTTGAAAAAGTAGAGGCACGCTTCCAGAAAATGCCTGAAGAAAAGCGCAAAGCTATGCTCGAAAATCGCAACACAGATCGCGCACTTGAGTATAACGAAGAACTCTGGGAGTCTAAGAAAGAGTACGAAGATTATCTCAAAATATGGAAATCGACACAGCTCATCGACGCTGAAAATGTAGCCATCGGTATCCGCGCGACATCTAACCCCGATGTATGGAATGTTATTTCCGCAACCGTCGACCGTGGTAAGACACTTCCTTTGACACTGGGAGCTCTTTCTTATAATTCTAAGACGAATGTATGGACGAGCAACAATGGTGAACTCGAAGCTAAGCCATTCGAAGAAACCGATCTCTACATGTACGGAGCTCAGAAGGGGCAGTCATGGATCCTCGATAAGGAAGACTCACTCAGCCGCGTCGTCGAATCCGTACGCATCAGCAAGACAACGGATGGCAAGTTCATCTTCGTCTACTACAGCTTCGCTGAAATCTCCAAGGCTAGCGGTCAGCTCCTTGCGCAAGGTGGCTACACACTTCGCTTCCCTGTGAAGACAGAATCTGCGGCAGTGACACAGCCAGGTCAGCGTTAATCTGACATTATTATTTCATCGAGCGGGATCTTCGTCATAGACGAGCAAGGTCCCGCTCCTTTTTTCTCTTGAAAATCAGCCTCAAACAGCATTCCGCTCTATGAGAATCATATCAGGCAAGGCAAAGGGTCTCCCACTACAAGTGCCACAAGGCGAAGTACGCCCCACGCAGGATAGGGTGCGCGAAGCTCTGTTCAGTATACTCGGCTCACTCATCGAGAATGCCCGCGTGCTCGACCTCTTTTCTGGCTCAGGCTCAGTCGGTCTCGAAGCACTCAGTCGCGGTGCTGCCTCCGTGCGCATGGTCGATGCCTCTAGAGCCTCCTGCGCGATGGCTCAGAAGAACCTCGAACGCTCTCGCCTCACGGGGGCGAGCATCACGCAGAGCGACTGCTTGCAGTTCGTGAAGCGCGATAGAGGGAGCTACGACATCATCTTCGCCGACCCCCCTTATTGTAAATCCATAGGCGATCGCGATATGATAGCCGAGCTGATGACAGATAGGCTGGGCGAGCTGCTGGCTGAGGATGGCTACTTCATCGCAGAGGCGCAGATGGACTACGGTGTCGGCGATGTGCAGACGCGAGAGTTCCCTGGTTGGAAGCTCGTCGATGAGCGTAACTATGGGAAGAATGTCATACTCTTTTATCAGCTAGAGCGATGAAACGCTTCCTGCTCCTTCTTGTCTACTACAGTCTTTTTCCTGTCTTTCTCCTCGCGAGTCTCCCAGCCTACCTGCTGAAGATGAGAAAACGCGGTGGTATAGGGACAGGGATGAGGGAGCGATTTAGTATTTATAAAACCCCGCGCAGTGATGAGCCGCAGCAGGGGCTCTACATCCATGCCGTCAGCGTGGGTGAGACCATGATCGCGCTGAAGTTCATCCGAGAATGGAGGCTAGCGCATGATGAGCCAGTCGTGCTCGCTGTCTCCACCCCTACAGGGCATCAGGTCGCGCGGCAAGCGGGCATCCAGGGCGTGCGTATCACCTACGCGCCTCTCGATTTGCCCATCTTGGTCGAGCGTTGCCTCACGCGCTTTTCACCACGTGCAGTCGTCTTGATCGAGGCAGAGCTCTGGCCGCATTTTGCGCAGTGCTGTCACCGTAGGAATATCCCCATGCTGATGCTTAATGCGCGCCTGTCTTACCGCAGCGAAGGTCGCTATAAGCGCGTGCGTGGCATCACGCGCCTCCTATTCGAGCGACTGAGTGCGCTCGCCGTGCAGAATGAAAATGACCGTGAGCGATTCATAGGCATAGGCGCATCAGCTGCCATCATTCAGGTGACAGGCAGTATTAAGTTTGATGTACTCGGCGATGCTCAGATAGCCCCGCGAGAGGACTTCCGCAGCATCCTTGATGCTCTGCGTCAGGGGAAGCCCGTCGTGCTCGCTGCGTCCACCCATGTGGGCGAAGAGCGCGTGATCGCCCGAGCCATACGCGAGGCTGGGGCATTCCCCCTCATTATTCCCCGTCATGAAGAACGTCGTGAACAAGTGCTCTCTGAGCTCACGGCCGAGGGCTTTCGCCCCCTGCTGCGCAGTCAGGCATTGAGCCACGAGCCATCCGCTCAGTATGATTGCTATGTCGCAGACACGACAGGTGAGATGCGAGACTGGACGCAGCTAGCCGATGCCGTCATCATCGGGAAGAGTTTTCTATCGAAGGGCGGGCAGAATCCCGTGGAAGCCATCGCCGCGCGTGTCCCTGTCATCACAGGCCCGCATATGCAGAACTTCCACGACCTCGTGCAGCTGCTCCAGCAGGCTGGCGGTATATGCGAGGCGACACTCGACGATCTCGCCTCACAGGTGAAGAACCTACTCGACGATTCAGCCGCGCGTGAGACGCAGATTCAGAATGCGCTCACGGCACTGCTATATCACTCGGGCGCGACGGGACGCAGCGTGCGCGTCGTGGAGACCTTCTATCGCAAGCCGCGATGAAGCTGCTGCGTCGCTACACGTATAATGCGCTCGTCAGGCGCGCCCATGCCTACCTCGTACTGAGACGTAGGCGAGGGACGTGGGAGAGACATCTGCCCACGCGCATCTTCGACCCTCAGCTCTGGCTCTGGGAGCGTCGTAGCATCGCGCGAGGTGTCGGCTGGGGGAGTGCGCTGGCTATCACTCCCATTCCTCTCCAGTCCTTGTCGGCTGCCTTCATGTGTCTGTGGGTGAGAGGGAATGTGCCTATGGCGATGCTGAGCTGCTGGATATCTTTTCCCGGTTACCAGATCGTCGCGTGGCCGCTTCAGTGGGCACTCGGGGCTTTTCTACTCTCCTGCGTCGGTGTATCGGGCTCGGGAATGACGCTAGGGCATCTATCGGAGATCGTGCAGCAGTGGCATCTAGGCTGGGAAGGGATGCTTGCAGGTGTGGTCGGGCTGAGTTTTCCCTTGTTTGTGTTTGAGTTCTTGCTGGGCTGTCTGGTTTCTGCTCTTGTGCTGGGATTCTTGTCATATTATACAGTCATATTCTTACCACGGCGTTTTTTTTGATGATTTTTTCTTGTATTTAGAGTAGATTTGTGATATTTTGAAAGACGCTTAATAAACAACTTAAGTGTCTATGCGATGAAAATAATTAAAACAAGTATACTCTCCCTTGTGTTAGCTGGTGCGCTTAACGCAGGTGAAGAGGTAAAAGTAGTAGTTATCACGCCTCCTGAGCCCGCGAAGGAAGCATGGTATGTCGAAGCCGCAGCTTTCGGAAGTGTGGCAGCAGGTGACCTCTATGAGTCCGTTGATTCGAGAAATGTTCTGCCTGAAAATCTCCAGATGATGGGAGCTGATGTGACGGTCGGTTATAAAATTGATGACTCGAACGCAGTGCAGCTGCGCATGGGCTACTCCTACGGAACGGCCGATAATCGTCTAGATAGAGGTGAAATCTATGAGACGGAGGCTAAGCTTCACAGCATCTCTGTGATGCCCGGTTATCGCTATACCTGCGCGCTTGATGATAGCTTCTCTATCTACGCGGCTGTTCATGCCGGTCTCACAAATGCCAGTTTGAAATTTAACGTTAAGGATTATATGCCTGGTCAGTACTATGCGGAGAGTAATACTCATGACTCCGAGTGGGGTCTCGGCTACAGTGCAGAAGTAGGCCTGCGTTACGATATTTCAGACACGCTGTACACCTTTGTCGCTTACGAGTTCCGAGGATGTACAGCTGAGCCAACAGTTGGGGTTAATATCGACCTGCGAGAGCAGTCTGCCGAGTCTCAGTCCTACCATATCATTCGCTTAGGCATGGGTATGGAGTTCTAAAAAATACTGAAAAATCCTTTCTCATACGGAGAGCACCCATCGCGGTGCTCTTCTTTTATATTCGCGTCTTGCTATGGCGGGGAAATTGAATTAAAATGCAAGCAGATATGATAAGCACAGAATACCCCTACGGTCCTGATTTTCCCATTGTATGCGTCGAGACAGCCCTTTGCACCGCGCGCGTGTCACTTTACGGGGCACAGCTGCTTAACTGGGCACCTGCTGGTCAGCGTGATGTCTTCTACGTGAGCCCTGAGATCGTCTTCGCGCAGGGGAAAGCCCTGCGTGGAGGAGTCCCTCTGTGCTGGCCGTGGTTTGGTAAGCATCCAGAAGATAGCAGCAAGCCCAGCCACGGAGTCGCGCGCACCGCACTCTGGCAGCTCGCCAGCAGCGAAGTCGAAGACTCAGGCATCGCACGCCTCGTTCTCTCCCTGCCTCCCATCGACGAGATGACACCCAGCGGAGCCGTCATCCTCGAGCTCGGCGAAGAGCTCATGATGAGCCTCATCACCCTCGACGTGCCACACCAGATGCCCTTCTCGACAGCGCAGCACAGCTACTTCGCCGTCAGTGATTATGAACAGGTCGCCATCACGGGACTGGAAGAATGCCCCTACATCGAGTTCGCCGCAGAGCCTGTCGATCACCTCGAAGACCCCCTCATGCCAGCGGGGAACATCGACCGCATCTACCACCCAGTCGCCGCTGAAGCAGAAATCTGCATCCATGACCCCGCGTGGGGGCGCAGCATACGCATCCTGCGTGACGGCTCGGAATCCTCCATCGTCTGGAACCCCGGTGCAGAACTGGCAGCCGGCATGGCAGACCTCGGGGACGCGAACTACCGAGGCTTCATCGCCGTGGAAAGCTCCGTCGTTCCTGCGGAAAACGTCTCCCTGCGCTACGGCGAGACACACCGACTCACCACACGCGTGCAGCTTATATCCATCGACTAATCTACTCTTAGAAGTATCATCTCATGCAAGCATTGCTAACGCTCGCCGCCTCCGCCGGCATCACGGAATGGGTCGTCTGCCCCTCCACTCCCCTCTTAGAACGCTGCGCTGAGGGACTCTCTGGCGTGAAGCGCATGCGCAGCTGGAGCACGAGCTCCCCTGCGCTCGCCGCCTCCTTCGCCCTCGGGCGCATGCAGGCAGCAGAAAGCCCCATCGCCCTCCTCGTCGCTAGCGAACAGCTCGCTGCGATGCTCCCCCTCATCGAAGTCGCGCAGCAGCAGTGCCGCTCGCTCTTCATCCTCAGTGTAGGAGACACAGCATCCCTAGAAACAAGTGCCCGCATCTACAGCGGCGATGATCTGGATGAAAGCAGCCTCTACACCTCCCTGCAAGCAGGCAAGCCACTCCTGCTCACCCTGACAGAGAGCTTCATCGAAGAGCAGCTAGAAGCAGGCTTCCCGAAGAAATGCCCCATGCCAGCCGAGCTCCCAGCCCCAGCCTTCCGAGGCTCGCTCGTGCAGCTCTCCAGCCTGCTGCGCTTCCGCTACCATGAAGGCATCGTGCTCGCGATAGGTGCACTCGATGAGAGCGAGCGTGAGCCCATCCTCTGGTTTGCTGAGACACTGCGCGCTCCAGCCGTCGTCGATGCCTGTAGTGGGCTACGCGAAGAACTCGACAGCCTGCGCCTGTCCTGCCCCGAGCTCCTGCTGGAGCAGTCGCTGACCTACCACCTCGTGCGCATCGGTGACTTCTCCTCCCTCACCGAAGAGAAGCAAGAACTCTGGAAGAAGGTCGCCGCCCACGGACGCGGGGAAGTCTTCGACCTCTCACGCACAGGCGCGAGCCCCCTGAATGAAGAATCTAAGCTGGTCATCGGTGAGCTTGAGCAGGTGATGAAAGCCCTTGGCGACGTGCCACAGATAGGCGACGTGCTCACCATCCTACCCTCCTCACGCCAGCGTGAAGGAAAACTCGAAGAGCTCGCGCTCAGCGACCCCACAGGCGAAGCCGCCGCTATCTTTAACCTCTCCCAGTACGCGAGCCTCGCGCAGAGCATCACCCTCGCAGATTCCCACAGCCATGCGCTCTGGGACGAGCATGCCCAGCATCAGCACCCCATGCACCACGTGTTGCGCGCCTCTGAGAAGACAGGACTCTCCCCACTGGCTCAGTACCTCGGCTCATCGCTGGATGAGAACTACTCCTGCTGCCTCCTGTCAAGTGCCGCACTAGAAAGCCTCGATACCCAGCAGCTCGGCGAGCTCCCAGCCCTCCTCGCGCAGCTCCCCGAAGCGCACCGCGTCATCGTGCTGCTTGCGCGTGGACTGGATGATGGTCTGCGAGAGAAGCTCGCCACCGTCGAACTCGACAAGCAGGTAAAAGCCTATGATGTCGATGACCTCGATGAACTCAACAACTTCACCGAAGGCGATCCCTCGACCATGCTGCTAGAATTGTGTTAAAACCTATAGGGCATCTCGCGAAATTAGCAGCTTCGGACTTTGCATGCAGTTTGGATGATAATTTACGGCGTTTGGGCGCGCATAGCGAGCTATGTAAGCCCAAAAAGCTGTAAATTATCGCCAAAATGCGGCAAAAGGCGTGCTGTTTCGCTCATTTTCGAGATCATCAGTC
>CAYJJD010000091.1:0-9842 GCA_964370425.1 uncultured Akkermansia sp.
ATGCATTCTGAGTGTTTTTATTTTCTCTTTCAGTGATTTAAATGGTTTTTAAGGGGCGACTAATTACTTTTATATTCATATGGTAATGTATTTGCTTTTTTGCATTCGTTTTGAATGCAAATTGTTGGCCTTATACGTCGTAGAGAGTTTTTTGTTCTGATATGACAGAGGCTTGCTCACTTAAAAACTCATTGAATTTGTCTAAACAATTTTCAAAGGTAATATCAGTCCCTTCTGCTTGCATTTGCTGCACCATTGCAACACCATGGTCAATCACACTGGCGCGGAGTACGCCCGATGGGTGGGAATGCGAGCCGCCAGAAGAAGCAAGTGAATCCTTGAAATTCCCTGTATCAATCCCATCTATACCAGCATGAATTCCTGCAAAATAATCACAAGCAAGCTCGTGCTCCCAATTATCAAGATTGGGTATCCCTTGCAGGGCGCGGTGTGCGCACTCATGAGTATAAATAAGAGTCAGGGAATCTTGCCCTGATACGCCAATTTCCATCAATTGAGCGCGGTTAAAGCCTAAAACATCATCTTCGGCTGTAGCACCATCTTGATTCCAAACGCATGTTTGGTCTGCATTGATGACGGGAACTTCTTCAATGTGAAAGAAGTCACAAGCCTCTTTCACCGCAGTAAGAACCATTTCGTCAGGTAAGATGAAATCATTTACAGCTTGAATTTCAGCCTGAGCCTCTTGAATGATGATGTCTGTCACAATATCTCCAGTCGGGCTAAATTGATGAGGTTCAGTTATAGGCTCAAGTATATCGTTAGGAAACAGACCTACTGATGGATAAACATTTTCTCCCGCTAACCCAAGTTGTGTTTCAGGGTCAAGCACAGTAGATGCGGAAGGATCAATTAGAGGTTCTGGCTCATCAAGAGTATCTCCTACATAATTAAATGTAGTGTAAGAATCTGCGCCTCCCATGTCGATGTTAAAGAATTGTGTTTCGTTCATGATTTCTGTTGAGGTTAATATTTTATATTAGGATGCCTAATGTCGCCATTACTAAACAAAATATCAATATGCTAAGCTGTATTTTATTTTTTCTCTCTGTCGTAGTGAGCCATGAAGATACCTCTGCCATTTGATTGTTGATGTTTGCAATTGTT
Source organism: uncultured Akkermansia sp. (assembly GCA_964370425.1). Classification (GTDB taxonomy): domain Bacteria; phylum Verrucomicrobiota; class Verrucomicrobiia; order Verrucomicrobiales; family Akkermansiaceae; genus Akkermansia. The sequence goes on from CAYJJD010000091.1 coordinate 1,129, forward strand.
TCATTTTGAATATTAATCATACTCTGGTGTAGTACGGTTATTTTAGCATGAATACTATTGATGTCTCTCTTAACCTCTAAGAAATTATCTAAGGAGCTTTGTGCAGCATCTACATTAGTTTTGAGCTGCCTTAAAAGGTTATTATATTCTCCCATTTTATTAATTTCATCTTTATTATAGAGAGACTTAAAAATAGGTTGGATTTTTGCCACTAACTCTTCATTTAAATTTATAGCTTTGAATGCCTCTACTTCATTATGTATTTTTGTATATTCAAGCAAACAGAGTTCTTGAATTTTAATTAAAAAATCATTAAAAAATAAATCTAATTCAGTCTTCTCAGCTAACAGACGATCTACCGAAATAACCTCTTTAAGTGTTGCCTGTAGTTGCTCAATCTGTAATTTATTAGATTTGATCTCACTATCTGTAGATTCAAGAGTTGTTGTTAGTTTGCTAATATTCTTATCTTGGGTAGCAATTTTGCGCTCCATCCCTGCAGAAATACTAGAAATACGCGAATTGGTGGATTCAAGATCGCTTAAACTCGGTACATCGACATAAGACTGGTTAATTGAAATAATAACCCCTAAAAAATTTTTTTCAGTTGAAACATAACTGACGACGTTCGATGGCATAATATTATGAATTAAGTATATGATTTAATTTTTTTTCCCATTCTCCAAAAACCTGATCAAATGCGGCTTTCCAGCGAATAGCTCTCACTGGCATACCCCAGCTAGCATCATTATAAAGCAAGGTTCTTAGAGGGAGAAAATTGCTAAGTTCAACAATTTCACTCTTGGGTATATGAGTTTTTTTTAATCTTCGGCGTAGGTAAGCTGAGACATCCTCTTCTATACTTTCTTTTTTCTCTATGTCCATTATTTGAAAATGTTCAGTTACATAAAAAAACCACTGTAAATTGACACACCATATAGTTTTCCCACTCACTAATTGAGGTTTGATATTTCGCGCTAGGAGATTGCTTTCGATATCTTGAATAATTTGATGATTAAAATCAGATAGCGGAAACCATGATTTACCCATAATATTCATACAATTCATAATGAGGTAGAAGGGAATTCTCTTTTGTGTCAACCTTAACATTATATCCCATTCTATATTAGATAGAGCCTTATTATTGATGAGCACTATAGCTAGATCAATATCCCTTATTGCGTTGAGTGCCGTTTGTGAATCATTTTCATTGGCGTTAAATCCTGGCGTGTCAATGAGATTAATGCTTTTAAGAATAGGCTTCCAAAGCTTAATCAATATTTCATCAATCTTATTCGAAAATTTAATTGTGTTAACAAAGTCACTCATAGAGACTGAGTGACTTTTCTTTCCCTCTGTAAGATAAGAAACTTTTTGATAATCGCCATAGGTATATTTTGTATTGACAGAAGTTACACTGATTCCATCACCCCCTGTACGTGCGACTAAATCATCTAAAAGGCAATTTACGAATGTGGATTTTCCATTTTGAAATCCACCCACAATTCCTACATTTATTTTTTCATTAAGCATGTGTTAGTGATTCTATAAATAGGCGAAGACGTTTACGCAATGGCAATATATGACATTCTCTTTTATTTTTAGCGTATTCTGCAATTTCTTTCTGCTTCTCCAATGACTCTTTTTTAAGTCTTCGAGTTCTTCCTATTTCTTCCTGTAGGGCTATTTTTTGATTTTCCATGGATTTTTCATAACATCCTTTATATGCATCAGCAATGAAAGTTGTGTACTGAGATAAACCAGATTTAATTTTCTCTATAGCCTTTGAATCTGTATTCAGTTCAAGAAGTTTATGATAAAACGCATTGTACAATTTTAGCTCTTTTTTACTAAGTTGGTCTTTAGATGTGATAGAGCCACGATCTGTCTCCCCTTTAACCAGAATAATAATTTCAACGATTATACCAATTATAAGCGCAAGTCCCATAGTTAAAAATACATCTAGGAGAAGCATTGTGATCACTCCGACACTCCATGCAATTACCAAACGTATAACATCATCGACAACTCCTGAAAGTATTATTTTTTTCAAATCTTTCAGCTCCGAACTGCTCATGCGCGATGTTGATACATCTTTTTTGAAATCAATGTTGTCTAATCTATGTGGAGGAAAACTTATGGTATGCTCTCTGATATACTCACAATCGGCTACAGCTTTATCCCATTTGGCATCTATAGAATCATTAATTCTATTTAATTCGCGCTCTACAATATGATAATTCTTATTTTCTCCCTTTTTAATAGATGTAGCCCATACATTAAGTGAGGTTGTCAGCTCATGTTCTATGATTTGCTTTAACGTTGGTTCAACTAAATTTTTAATCTTTAAAACTTGTGTTTCTCTTTTGATTTTTAAAGTATATTGACTTGCTGCGAAAATTGCATCTCTTGATTTGAGAACAGGATAAAGTTGTACAGTGCTGTTCAAACTAATAGCTTCAATATTATCACTGAAAATTGAACGAAATCCATCTTCTAGCATAGCATCAAACATGTTCTTTGGGAATGCGTCATCTAGGATAGATTTAATATGTTCTTGAAATGCATCAAGTGCTGCTTGCGTTGCTTGAAATTCAGCTTCGCAATCTGCTAGCGATTTATTTGCTGCGTCTTCTTGTGTTTTTAGATTAGTAGCAATCGTGTCAAGACCTCTTTTCCCAACCTCTGCCCCTGTTTCAATGAGAATGGAATACGCTTTTCGGTCGATAATAAATTTTTCAATTGCGCTAAAGAGCTCATTTGAAAAACTTGATGATAAAACAGTATCGATGCTCTCGTCGCATAATTCTGAAATATTTTGCAAATTTCTATCTTTTAAAACGCTGCCGCAATCGTTTATTTGCTCTACCCATAGATCTTTTATGCCTTCATCTTCATAATCAAATTGTTTGGCTAAATTTTGAAATTGCTCCTTGCTATGCCCATCGCATTGCCCATTCAAGTAGGTTTGGCCAAACTCTCCTAAGAAAAATAATAGCGAATTAAATGTATGAATTTCGAGTGAGCTGCTTTCAAATCCCAAATTAATGAGTTTATTTCTGTTTGCATCGAGAATATTTTGAGTGATGCTTTCCCTTGCTCGTGTATTAACGGCAAAAAAAATTTTATCACGAGAGATGTTTTTATGAACAATGTGATTTAAAGCTTTCTCGTCACCTTGTCCCATTTCTTTTTGACCACTAAGAAGATATAAAATAGCATCAGACTGGGGGAGGATATCAAATGCAACTTGTGAATCCCACTTGCTAGTAAACAGACCTGGGCAATCAGTTATCGTACATCCCAGCCTTTCTAGATTTTTTGAGTGTATATAACAGTCAATCCCCCCAATAAAGGCAAAAATTATTTCATCAGCATTAAATGCAGATACACCTTCATTAGCCCAATTTTTAGACCATGTCTTAGGAAATACGGCTAATTTCGAAATATCACTAATGCTAAAAATATTACCTTCTTTTTGTTTTCTTACATAAGGATCATTATAAAAATATAATATAACCTCTGCAATTCTTACAATGTCAAGAGCTTCATTATCCAAAGACTTAAGTAATCTTTCTTTTTCTTTTTCAACAGCTTTAGAAATGATTTCGAAATGTGCAGGGTTTGATAAATGCAGAGAATCGATTAAATTATCACCTAATTTCTCACTATCCGGAATTTCGCTTTTAACGACGTATGACTCAATTATAGTACTTATACTCTGTAAGAGTTGACTATCTTTTTTCCAATATACTTGAGCATATTCCTCTTTGCTCTTATCGGAAAGATTCGACGCAGTAATACGGCAAGCGGATGTCTTGATCATTGCTCCTCTAGGACTTATTTCGCGACCATCGCAAAACGCATTAAAAGTAGTCGATTTGCCGCCTTGAAATTCACCAATTAAGGTAATATTAAATTGATTTTCTAGGCATTTTTTTCGTATGTTCTCAAATCGCGTCATTTCAGAGTCGCTCAAGCCTTCTACCTTTAAGACATCTTGTAGAATTGCCAGCAGTTCATCTCTTTTTTGTGTGTAGTCTTGAGCATCTAGTCTAAAGTCATCTTTAGTAATTCTTTTTGTCTTTCGTGTTTCTTTCATCTTGCTTTTATATTTGATTAATTTATTAAATTCTTTGATAAAAAAATAATCTTGAGGTAAGAAAATATCTTCTCTTGTGAAAATCTCTTCATCTTGTAACGGTTTATCAATCGTTTTTCGTTTGATGAGGCATTGATTAAGTAATTTTCTTAACTCTTCTTGAAATAAGTCATCGGGGAATAATGATTCGATTGAACCTAAATAAATAATCGCATAGTCAGGTGTTATAACTTTTCTATCATCCGAAATATACTCTCTGAAGCATTTTATGTAAGCATTGCTTAATTGTTGATTAAGAGGTTTACATTCTTTATTTTTTAAGTTTGGTAAGAGTGGGGCAATTGAATAATAACTCCAATAGTACATATCAGCGATATAGCCTATGAATGTGCTTAGCGTTTCTACCTGTTCGCTGACGATAGATTGTACCTCATCAATGCTATAGTCTTTTTTATCTCTCTTATAGTGCTGGGTAATTCCTTCTGGCGTGAACTCCAGTTCGGTGATTTCGCCTCTGAGTTGGGGGGTGTCTATGTCATCGCCCTTGGTAATTCCCCATAGTGAGATGTGGTAGCAGAAGTTGATGCCTTCAGGTTCATTTTTGATGTAGGGGGTTATTGTCAGAATGGGCAGATAGGATAGTTGTGCTTGGAGATTGGGTATCTTGGGACCTATCACCCCTGCGTCCTTATAGGCTCCGCTGTAGAAGAGAATGGGGTGGGTGGAGTTTGCGCCCCAGTTTTTTGAAAGGGCAACTGAAAGTCTGTGCTCTAGCCTAGGGTAGATAAGTTGGTTGAAGAGGTTGTCATTGCTCCTTGAGAGTATGCAATGAAGAGCTACAGTGCTTCGTGTTGCGAGCTTTGGGTGTTCAAATAAACCGACTGATTCGTCTTTCATGACGAAGGGTGGGACACTTAGTGGCCAGTTTTGGAGGACGTTGGCGTATCCTGCTACTTTGATACTGTGTGAAAACCCCTCTTCGATTGATTGAAGCCTAAATTGGTGGGCTTCCCAATCATTTTGCTCTTGGAGTTTTTCCATTTCGCGCTTTTTAGCGGCTGCGCGTTCAAAATTGCGTTGTTGCAGCTCGCTCTCGTAATCCTTTTGAATACTATCCATCTTCTTCTGAGTTCTGGTGTTTCTCAGGTATCCTATTCCCGCTGCACCTACTTGTGCCGCGATGAGTCCAATCATGAGTGGCATTATGTTATGGTGGTTAGGGGTGAGACCGAAGGTAGCAGTGAGGATTGGTGCGTATTCTCTATGGATTGCTGATTTTCGCAGAGAGATTGATAGAGTGAGGAGTTTGTGATTTTTTGCATCTCTCCATATTCGCGTATGAGGAATTCTTGATGACTTTTTGGGAGGGTCGAAAAACGTTCTTTGAGAAGAGCGGGAAGAATTGCTGGGGTTTGATATTCACTTATCATGTAAGAGTCGCGCACGACTCCTGCAACAAGTTGCATCGCGTTGCCTAGCTTTAATGCGTTTTCTGCATTATAGTCTCTGTCGTTATAGTCCACAGATAATGCAGTATAATGATTGTATGATTCTATCCCCGCGCGTGAGAAGCTCCACATTGAAACATTGATGTGCATTTGTCCATCTTGATAGTAGGGCATGATAAGCAAGGTGGGCAGCCCTTGCATGAGATAGTGCAAATTGAGACCTTGCGCCATGCCTCCTTTATATTCATCCTTCCATGCACCTGCGTAGAAGGATGTATTCGCAATATCTTTGAAACCGCAGCGCAGTCCTGTACAAAAATCACGATAATATTTGTTGTAGTTGACTGCTGCGCTATTGGCAGCAGAAACGATGATTGATAAGGGCTGAATGCGCTCCTCTTTTGAGTGAAGATGCCAAATGGTGTTAATATCAAGCACTAATGGCCAGCAGTTGTTTTTGAAATAGTCGAATTCGAGTTTTCTCTTCTGTTGCTCGAATTGCCTTTGGGCTTGCTCCACTTGATAACGTCTCCCTTGTTGAAGCCTTGCGCGGTTGGACTTTAGCTCGAATTGAAACTGCTCGTCTTCAAATTGCTCTTTGAGCGTATTGAGTTCTTTCTTATATGTAACTCCTTCAACAGAACGTCTCTCGCTATTGCCTGCACCAAGACTACCGAATGCTACTGATGAAATAGCATTGGAGAAAAAAAATGGTGGGCATGAACCGATATCCATCATGGTGGCGACTGAGGTGAAGATTGAGAGAAATTCTGCCTATGTGAAGACTATACCGCTTTTTGAAGGCGTCGGCAAGCCTTTTTTTGATTTTCAATGAAATTTTTCATATCGCAATTTTATATCTCTAGCACTAATATTTCATCCCTTATGTGTAAATCGTTGAAATCTAAATCAAATAAATATTTCACCCCCCCTACGCCTTCAAAAGGCGTAGGTAAAAATTCTTCCGACACGCTTGACTTGCAGCTCATTAGCAAGTGTGGCTTAAGCCTTTTAGATGCGGCGCGGCTGTGCCTCGCCCTAGTTGAGGCGGCTGGGGGAGAGAGGAACGTGGTGAAGCTACATAGCCTCATTGACACGGCGGCTCACGTACACCAAGAGCTTACGCACACGGTGAATTTTAAGGAGGCCTTGGCGACAACCCTAGAGCAAAAGAAACACTGCTCCCCCCGCACAATACAAGACATTCGCCAGACGATGAACGCGCTTATGCGTTTTGAGCCTTCTCTTGCAGATAAGCCCATGCGCCTGATTAGCAGTGCTGATTGCAAGTGGCTCTTGCAGGGGGCGTTTTCTCACTCACCGACTCGCTACGCCAAAGCGCGTGCCAATCTCTCTGTGGTGTTTTCTGTGGCCTACCAGCATGGGTGGTGCAAGGAAAACCCAGTCAAACGCGTAGCATGCCCAGCGATTCAAGAGCGCACCATTGAGCCTATGTCTATCGCATAACTCGAAAAGCTCTTTAGCACCGCGAAGCTGCCCGAGCATAGCGACTGCTGGCCCGCTTTGGGGCTCATGGTTTATGCGGGCGTGCGTCCCGAGGAGATACGCCGCCTCAGCTGGCATGATATTGATTGGGAGGAAAAGGTGCTCTACATGAACGCTCGACATACCAAGACAGGCGGTGGTCGGCATGTGCCCTTGCCTCCAGCTCTCATGCGCCTTTTACGGCAATACAAGAGCAAGGGGTCGGGTGCTATAAAGGTGGTAGGGGATGAAAAGCTCTGCCCGCCTAATTGGGCGCATCGTTGGAAATCTCTGAGAGATGCCGCTGGGTTTAGCGACTGGGTGCCCGATATTTTACGCCACAGCTTTGCAAGTTATCACGTTAAGATGTACAGAGATTTGCCCCAACTTCAACTCTCCATGGGGCATAGGGATTGCCGATTACTGCTCACACGCTATATCAACATGCGCGGTCTCACCAAACAAGCCGCCCAACGCTTCTGGCAGGGTTTTGATCGAGCGTGATGATGTCAATTTCGTAAAGCGAAGGTAGACAAAAAGTAAGCAGATAATTAGGCACATCCGTCCTAAAGTTGAAAAATTGTTAGAAATTTATGCTAATTATCAATAAATTGCAACTCAAAAAACCTAAATTTTAAATAATAGCCCCTGCGCGGGCTCTTCTTCGTAAAGGATTTTAGGATGGACTGGTTCGTTGAGCCAATCCCATATATGGATTTTGACAAAGAGATTCATTCTCAGTGATACTACAAGATTTGATAGACTCCAGCGATACGCGGCTTTGATTTTCATGTAGGTCAAAAGCAGTATGGCGCACATTGCCACCCATATTTGGCTAAAGACGGCATTGGTGCTTGTTCCTAAAAAAGTCTTGATTTTTAAGAGCTGTTTTACGTTCTTGAAGAAACTCTCTATATACCAACGACTCTTGTATAGATCTGCTATGACACGAGCCTCAGACATAAAATCATTTGTAAGTAGCTCTACACTGTATTGATGCTCATCATTATAAACAACTACTCGTCTTATCACCTCCTTATAATCTGAGCTATGTGGTCCCACCATTCGCACTGTTTCATCTTTGAGAATATCTTGGTCCTCATCATCGCTAAGCTCATGCTCGATTATACTTTCAAAGTCAATATCACATTTGTGTCTTACTACAAAGTGAGCCCCATTGCTGTCCCAATGTTTGAGTAGGTCAAAATCTTGGTAGCCTCGATCCGCGACAATGATCATTCCTTTGTTCACAGGTATTTCATAAGCTGCCGTATTGTCGCCGACTTTTCCATCTGTAATATAAGCATAAGATGGTGTATCTTGCTCAAAATCAAGCAAGGTATGTATTTTTATTGCGCCTTTTTCTTTGGTGTATTGTGCCCAAGAAAATGCTTTTAACGCAAGGGTAATTGTTGTGGAATCAAGTAGCTTTATTCGGCACTGCGTCAGAATCGCTGCGTGAACTCTGGGCATGTTTTCTGACGTAATTTTAAGAATAAGTACTTTATAGAGTAAATCCCTCTCATTTTGCGAGAGATAAGCCCGATCATTGAATTTAACCCTTCAATTCGACCTGAAGTTAGCCCTACGCGGAAGAAGTTTAGTATCTCATTGCTCACCTTTCTCATCGACTTTGCTAGCCTTACAAACGGCTTTAATGCGCTCTGCTCCGCCATAAT
>CAYJJD010000092.1:0-9580 GCA_964370425.1 uncultured Akkermansia sp.
CCCTTGACCCGGCAGGTGGTCGGACCACCTGCACCGCCTCTATTGTGGGTGTGGCGAGCTCTGCTGGGTGTGCAGATGTGTGAGAAATGTTCCATGTGGAACAACTTTTACTGCCCTATCCGCTTTAATATGCTCTCGATGATGTCTCTTTCTGACATATTAGCGGTTTCGATTCGCTGTAGCCAGTCTTCTCGCCTCAGCCAGGTGCGCTGCCGTTTCGCGTATTGTCTCGTGCGTAGCGCAAGTTGGTTTTCACATTCAATTCTGCTGATATCGCCGCGTAGGCAGCTGCTCACTTCTTTCATTCCTAGGGTTTTTTTCGCGGTGTCAGAGAACTGTTTTCCTTCGGTTTCGAGTAGTGCTGTTGCTTTCTCCAGTTCTTCACAGACGCCACCGTGCAGCATCTCCTTCGCTCTAGCTGCGATGCGTGCATCGAGTTGGGCTACTTCCCAGTCCAGTACCCAGCCTAGTCCCAGTGCTGCTTTGTTCTCCCAGTTCTTCCTCCAGTGGCTGAGAGGTTTTTCACTAAGGAGAACGATTTCGAGGTTTCTGACGAGGTATCTTTTGTTTTCCACTGGTGTGATTGCGAGTCCTTCTGGGTCGATTTTTTGGAATTGCACGATGAGTTCTTCTGTGCTTCGTTCTTCCAGTTGCGCGCGCAGTGCTAGGTCCGAGGGGGGGGCTTCTGATGTTCCATGTGAAATGAATTTCACGTACAGCCCCGAGCCACCTGTGACGATTACTCTTTTTCCGCGCTTCTGGATATTTTCTATGGCACGCATTGCCATGCGTGCGTGTACGGATGCGTCATGATTCTCCCAGAGTTCAAGCGTATGTATGAGGTGGTGGGGTATGCGCTGGGTTTCTTCGCGGCTAGGTGCAGCTGTCAGTAGAGGGATATGTTTATAGATCTGGTAGGCATCCGCGCTGACTATTTCACAGTCGCCCATCTCTTCGGCTAGGGTGATTGCAAGACTGCTTTTTCCAGAGCCAGTAGGGCCGAGTATGAAGAAAACTGAGGATGTGCTGGGCTGTGTAATGGGACTCTGCTGCATGTGTACGCAGGCAGAATAGCGTGAATGTGCACCTATTGCAAGGAAAAGAATTGTTCCACATGGAACATTGAGCCTTCTATATGGTCAATCATTATTCTTGCAGTGCAGACTTCTTTGAGCTATGATTCTGTTCATAGATTTTCCATACGCGACATGAAAGAATATTATTATCTGAAAGACAGCACACCTGTGGGTCCCTTTAGCCTCGAAGAGCTGCATGCACTGCACCTTGCCGAGAAGATCACGCTCGATACCATGGTGTCAAAGGTGGGCGCGACTGAGTGGCTACAATATGCCGTCTTAGTGCCAAAAGACACTGGTTCGAATCTTCCACCTGTTCCATCGGCTGCGCCTGCACCTGCGCCAGAGCCTGTAGATGCATTCAGCGTGGCGGAAGCCGGCTGCCCACACTGCTTTGCTGATCTTCCTATATCGCAGAAGAGAGAGGTGCCACATGTATGCCCGAAGTGTTTCTCTGACATTCATTCGAAGGAAAAAAGCTTGTGGGGCTATTTCATCTACGCTTTTAGTCAGTACGCCACCTTCAAGGGGCGCGCGACGAGGACTGAGTTCTGGAGTTTCATATTATTTACGATCATCTTTTCAATTGTCATAGCAGGCGTAGGTATTGTCATACCTTTTGTGTCCTTGACCTTTGAGCTTATCATATTCCTCCCATCCTTAGCTGTACTATTCCGGCGGTTCCATGACGTGAATTTATCGGGCTGGTGGGTCATTTTAATTAAAACTGTACCTATCATTACGCTCACGGCAGCTTTTATTCACTTCATCAGAACTGCCACCATCATAGGGGGAGATATGGAGAAACTGGCTGATGTGCTCTTCGTTCCCACACAGGCTGTGCCCACACACGCTATGACTGAAGCTCCTCAAGTGACGAACGGGTATGAAATGGACGGAGAGGCTTTGGTGGAAATACTGACCCAGGCTTGGATGCAGACATGGGGCATGATTACGATCTGTGCCATCATCATACCATTAGCGTGCGCGATATTCGGCTTCGTTGTGTGCGTCACCGACAGTAAGCGCGGTGTAAACAAGTATGGCGTATCGACGAAGTATCCTATCGCTTAGAAAGCACAGAAAAAGCACGGCTATTTTTTGAAAAGGTGTTCCACATGGAACACCTTTTTTAGTATATGGAGTACCCTGACTGGCTGCTGAGCTATATCACCGCGTGATCGTGCAGGCGGTAGGATCATGTCTAATAATCGCGCTCGGTATTATAACAATTTACTAAACAAAGCACTTTAGCCTTGACCTTGAATGATTATACTGGTAGGCTCACTGCTGATAATCGCGCACGTGACAAGGCGCTTGAGTATTACTCTCTTTTTACCCCAGATATCATATTATCATGACTCCTAGCATCAGCGAATTAAGTGAACTCGAAGCCCGCATCGCGCGCATCGGCGATCACTTTGCAATCAGCGGTGAGTTCTTGCATGGCGAAGAACTCAACAGCGGCCATATTAACACGACTTACCGCGCCTGCTACCGCACGGAAGATGGACATGATGATTACTACATCTTACAGCGTATTAATGAATACGTTTTCCCTGATCCCATCCTAGTCATGAAGAATGTCGAGAAGGTCACGCGCCACATACGCTGGAAAGTGATGCGTCGCAAGTGCCCCTCCATCGTCGGTCAGCCTCTGACTCTCTACCCTGCCCGCGGTGGACGAAACTACATAGAACTTCCCGAAGAAGGTGGTCTGTGGCGCTGCTATAATAATATTGATGGCACGCACACCTATGACGTGGTGGAGAACACGCGTCAGGCTTACCAAGCAGGGTATGCTTTCGGTGCTTTTCAGGATCTCATCTCAGATATGAATCCCGAAGATATTCGCGAGTGTATCGCGGACTTCCATCACACGCCTAAGCGCTATGCCGCCCTCGTGGCGAGTGCGGAGGCAGATGTGAAGCAGCGCAGAGAAGAATGCCGTGCTGAGCTCGACGAGCTCGCTGCATGGTCGCCTGAGTTCAGCAAGCTCATCGACCTGCAAGCGGCTGGTGAGCTCCCCACCCGCATCACGCACAATGATACGAAGATTAACAATGTCATGCTCGATGCAGACACAGACGAGGCCGTGTGTGTGATCGACCTCGACACCGTCATGCCAGGGCTTTCGCTCTATGACTTTGGGGACATGGTGCGCACGGCCACCTGTAGGGCAAGTGAAGATGAGGAGGACCTGAGCAAGGTCGTGATGCAGCTCGCATTCTTCGAGTCCTTAGCCGAGGGTTTCCTCGATGCGACGCATGAGTTCTTGACAGATAGGGAGATAGGGCTTCTTGCTTTCTCTGGATGGCTCATTACGACAGAAATCGGTATACGCTTCCTCACTGACTATCTCGACGGGGATAAGTACTTCCGCTGCGAGAAGCCTAAGCATAACCTGATGCGCGCACGTAACCAGCTGGCTCTCGCTCGCAGCATCAGAGAGAACCTCCCAGATATGGAGCGCTATATTGCGCGCCTTGTGAAGGGCTATCGTAAGGCTAGATAAGTCTTGCTTGCTTACGATAGGAAGGCGATAGCGTAAGGGTACGGTGAACACTGCGGAACGCTTCGCGCCTTCCTCGCTGGAGAATAGCGAGGCTTCGCCTCGGGGGAATGGGGTCGTCAGTGAGGGTGCTGACTCGATGCTGCGACTCCGAGGCGAGCGTTTGTGATTTTCTGCATTGGCTTCATGAGGCAATATCGTTTTCTGTGAGGCGTTCTCAGCGATGCCTTGCAAATCACGCGTCCATGAGGCATAATGGCTCAGGAGTTTATTCTAGGTCATGAATGAAGAGTACAGAAGATCACGCGAAAGCGATAGGCGTAGTGATAACTATGACGGCTATGACGCGTACGAGGAGTACCGCGATAGTAGCGATGGCCACGGTGGCTACAGTGGTAGCAGTGAGCCTGCGCCCCAGCCTGCCCCTGAGCCGAAGCCTCGCATCTCTCGTCCTCGCCGCCGCAGCACGGCGCGCCCCCGCCAGTTCATCCCAGGGAAGCATGCACCATGGGTGGAGTTCTCCTGCCCACCTAAAAAGGGCATGCGGCCACTACAGGCACTGTCACGCATCTTTTGGTATCCACGAAATGTATTCATCTACCTCATCAGGAATCTTGTCCCGAAGGCCATACTCCCACTCATATCACTCGTCCTCAGCCTCGCCTTCATAGGCTTCCTCGTCCTCCTCATCCTGATCGCCTCCTATATGCTCCTCGCGCAGCGATATGACATCACGCAGGTGCTGCTCATGCCGGAGCGATCACTCGTCCTCGACCGCAAAGGCGCAGAAATAGGCACCCTCCATGGAGAGAACCGCCGCCGCATCGCCGACTTAGACGCAGAAGTCCCTCGCTACTTCATCGACGCTCTCGTCCTACAAGAAGACAGACGCTTCTTCACCCACTCGGGAGTCGACCCTAAGGGGGTCATCCGTGCGCTGGCACAGCTCTTTAAGCACAAGCGCGTGACCCAAGGCGGCTCGACGCTCACGATGCAGCTCGCGAAGAACTCCTACTACCACACCGAGCGCAGCTTCCACCATAAGTTCCTCGAAATCGCGCTAGCACGCCGCATCGAAGCCACCTATGACAAGGACACCATCCTGCTCTCCTACATCAACCGCATCTTCTGGGGACACAGCTTCCTCGGGCTTAAGCAAGCCGCGCGCGGCTACTTTAACAAACGCCCCATTGAGCTCAGCATAGGAGAAGCCGCCCTACTCGCTGGCATCGTCTGCAACCCGAACGAACTCTCCCCGCACCGCGACCTCGAATCCGCGAAAGTCCAGCGAGACAAGGTACTCAAACTCATGGTCGACCATGGGAAAATCACGCGAAACGAATACCACTCCGCGCTCCGCGAGCCCATCCACGTCCAGTGGCCCCAGCCACAAGGGAATGACAACTACGCGCTAGAAGCCATACGCCGCGAAGTAAACCTCATCCTCAACAGCCTAGAAGCGAATGAACTCGGACTCGTCGGCGAGACCATGTACGCCGGTGGCCTCACCATACGCACCAGCCTCGACCTCGACCTGCAAGACGCGACGATGCGAGCCATCGACAGCTACCTTGGCGAGCAGCTCGAACGCAGCGAAGGCTACACCCACCAGACACGCGCCGCCTACCAGCGACTACGCCAGAACATGCTCGACGCAGGAGGAGAACATGCGAAAGCCATCCCACAGCCCCAGTACATCCAAGGAGCCAGCGTCGTCATCCACAACAAAACAGGAGCCCTCCTCGCCCTCGTCGGAGGGCGAGACAGCATAGAATCCCCCCTGAACCGCGCCCTCCAAAGCCGCCGCCAAGTCGGCTCACTCTTTAAACCCCTCGTCTACGCCAGCTTCTTCCAGCACGGAGGCAGCCCCAGCAGCCAGATCTCTGACAACCGCATCGAAGCCGGCGAAATCAAAGGAGCCGCCCGCTGGAGCCCGAACAACGCCGACGGCCGCTTCCTCGGCAACAAGCCCGCCTCATGGGGACTGCTAAAAAGCCGCAACACCATGTCCGTGCGCGTCGGCAACCGCGTCGGACTGGAAAACATCATCCGCTACGCCACCCTCTCAGGCTACTACCTCCCCCGCAAGCAGAAACTCGGTCCCACCATCTACCTCGGCACATGGGAAGCCACCCCCTACGAAGTAGCCACCAGCTACACCACATTTGCGAACGGCGGCGTACGCCCCACCCCCTACATCATCGAATCCATCACAGACAGCTATGGGCGAGAAATCTGGCGCAAGCAAGCCACCCAGACCCGCGTCTTCTCCCAGCGTGCGAACGCACAGACACTCGACATCCTCGAGCAGATCACGAAACCGGGAGGAACGGCCGCTGCGACAGAGAAACTAGGCTTCACCGCGCCAAGTGCGGGGAAAACTGGAACGACAAACCGCTACCACAACGCGTGGTACTGCGGCTTTAGCTCTGAGCTCACCGCCGTCGTCTGGGTAGGATTTGACAAACCGCGCACCATCATGGAAAAAGGCTACGGGTCAAAACTCGCGCTCCCCATCTGGGTAAACATCATGCTAGCCGCGCAGCAGCTCCACTACACAGCACAAGACATCCCACGCACGGCAGGCGCGGTGGACGCGGGCTTTGGCGTACGACTCTGCCGAGTCAGTGGAGACCTCGCACATGAAGGCTGCGATCATGCACAGACCACCTACTATGAATCCATCAAAGACCAGAACCTAGCGCGACAGTACTGTGACACGCACTACAGAGCCGCCGTTGTCGAGCCGGAAGAAGAAGGCTACTATCTGGAAGAAGTCATCGCAGTACCAGAAGAAGAAGGCTACACGCCCTCGATAGACTAAAGAGAATCGAGAGTAGCAATTAGGAGTGGAAGCCTGCCAGAATTCGCTTCACATTACCCCCAAATCTCTCGACAAAAGCCTGACACCTAGAGCGGGAGTCCAGTGGGGCTCAGCTCCTCTGGCAGGGGGTGGGGGCTAGCCCCCGCAGCAAAGCCGAGGCGCAGCCACGACCGCGGCAGTGAGGAAAGAGCAATTAGAGAAAGCCCGCGAGGAAGTCACAGCATCGCGTCAGCAGCCTCACTGACGTCCCTCTATCCTCTGCCCGCAGGGCAGCACTTCTCCACCGTCGCCAACGCGAAGCATGCCACAGTGTACACCGTGATTATACGCCAAAGAGCTTGCCACGCAATATGTTAGTCAAAATAGCTTTAACCATATCCCATACGGCCAAAGCCCAGAGAGCGTAAGCCACAGTAGCTGCGGCTATTGCCTCCAGTCACCCGTACCCTCAGGGAGTTTTCCATCCATGAGGCTCTGGTAGCGCGTTTTCTCAGTATTCCCCCACAGAGGGATGCCAAGAGCTTTTTTCCATTTCTGACTCATACTCTTCCCAGTATGACAGCCGTAGCTATACGCCACCGCATCAGGCGCGAAAATATCACGACGTATCAGCTTCTCAAGATCATTCTCATGTATCCACGCACGCGACGCACCACAGAGAGAATTGCTATAGTCCAGCATGAAGGCATGCGCATTTGAGTGCCCATAATAAGTCAGCCTCGTGACCTTCTTGCCGCGGTGCGGTGCATTGTTAATCGCACGTATCGCCTCCACCGAACTATCCACCCAGACGAGACGTACCTTATATTTCACAGCATGCTCAGCAATCCAAGTCGTGTAGGGCTTCCCATCTTCCGTCTGGCGAGTGAGATAAGAAGGGCGGTAGACGATCCAGAGGATATCTGCATCAGGCTTCTCATGCTTTCTTAGGGTGAAATGCAGCGTCGACGCGCGAATGAAGTTCGCCCACCAGCGGTCATGCACCTCATCAGGGGCTCGGTTATTCTCCCATGAACGGAGGGCGACCCCACCAGCGATTACGATCTCAACAGCTGAGACAAAGGGGACTAGCAGAAAACTCCACAAGAAAAATACGATAAAAAAAACCCTCATAGATACGTGAAATATAATAGCATAAATCGTACTTGTCAAGAAATTATAGCCATTGTACCAATCGCAGCACTTCAGCAAAATTGAAAAAAATCTACAAGATTGCCCTGAATCCGTCGCTTTTTCTTGACAGCCGAGCATCGACTTGCTAATGTTCTATCGTATCACCTTATTACGTAGATCCATGAAACGTTTCCTCCTCACTCCCGTATGTGCCCTTCTTACTCTGGTTAGCTTCACGTCTTGCCAAAAGGAGGATATGAATGCCACTGACCTAGCGCGCGAACTTACCACTGAACTTCAGAAGGTAACTGACTACGCATCCGCCCAGGAATCCGTCGCTCGCGTCGAAGCCATTAACAAGCGCTATCAGGACGCATCCGTGCGCCTCTTTGCGCTTAACGACACAGCCCTGTTGAAAGCCACTGAGAACAGTGACCAGTACGTCGAAAGCGTCCTCGCACTCGTTAAAGAAATCGGACGTATCCGTGGCAGCAAGCCTGTGACCGACTACGCTGCTGACATCGATCGCGACGAGATCCTCATGTCCATCGGACAGAATCAAGCCTCCGAGCGTCATAGCCTCAGCGACGAGGACAGCCTCACCGCTGGTACAGCCTACATGAAAAATGATGAGAACAAGACGCACGAGACACCTGGTACCATCGACGAGTACTACGGTTCTGAAGAGCTCGGTGCTGCGATAGAATACATCGCTTCTCCCACGAAGTTTGGTATCACAGCCATGGATGACGAAGCTCCAGCCGCCATCCCAGCAGCTGGCTCAGACGACGCTGAAGAAGAAGACGAAGACATGGGCGACGAAGAAGCCCCAGCCGAAGCCGACGCTGAAGAAGCACCTGCTGACGAAGAAGTCGAAGAAGAAGCAACTGAAGAATTCTAAATATCTCATTCCATTAATTTTAGTAAAGGGCGAAACTCATTGAGTTTTCGTCCTTTACTGTGCTTATCCGTCATTATCAAGCTAATAACATGCCACGACTACTTTTCACATGCAGCTACCTCGGACACGCCTTCCGCGGCTGGCAGAGCCAGGTCTGCGGGAAAGGCGCACAGGATTACATGGAACGCGCCTTTGCTCGCATCCTCGGTGAGGAGGTAGGCATGGGAGTGACGAAGCGCATCTCCGCCTCGGGGCGCACAGATGCGGGGGTACACGCGAAGAAACAGTATTTTCACCTCGATATACCAGAAAGCTCGAAGCTCGGGATGAATGCATGGCGGAATGCACTCAACGCACACCTACCCAGCAGCCTGCGCGTGCATGAAGTCCGGCCTGTGCCCGCAGAATTCCATGCGCGTTTTTCGGCAGAATCGAAAACATACGAATACCTTATGGAAACAGGAGCTGTGCTCTCTCCCTTTGATGCTGAGCGCATCTGGCATGTACAGAGTCGACATTTCGATAAGGAGAGACTGCGTGACGCGCTGGCATGCTATGAAGGCGAGCATGACTTCCGCCTACTCTGTGCGAAACGCGGGAACGAGCCAGCCCCTACGCCAGCGGACTACTACAGACGTGCTATCTATGCGAGCACACTGGAGACCGACGGCACACTTCTGAAAATAAGCTTTACGGGGAATGGCTTTTTATACCGCATGGTGAGACTCATGGTAGGAACGGCGCATGCAGCCGCGAGAGGCAGATTCAGCACGGAACAGCTAACAGGCATGCTCAGTGAACCTGAGAAACACGAAAAAGCGCGAGACTGCGCTCCATCCTGTGGTCTGTACCTAGCAGAAGTACACTATGGTGAGCTGGGGGGAGCATCTTCGTAGAGAGCTGATCAAAAATGCGGATTACTCGTTATAAGTCGATAGAAACGGCATTCCTGTGCGACAGCGTAAAATGGATTTTGAAGGCATTTTGCTTGCAAAAATGAGACACAAATCGCTCTGCGATTTGAGACGAAGGTGATGAGGAAAAGGTCCAAGACACATCTTGGACGCTTCTTGCGTAGCGAGAACTCTGAGGAAAGCCCTTAAGGGGACTTTGCAAAATTAGTCTGTATGCCACCCTAGAGGCGCATTATTGAT
>CAYJJD010000093.1:0-9463 GCA_964370425.1 uncultured Akkermansia sp.
TCAATAATGCGCCTCTAGGATGGCATACAGACTAATTTCGCAAGGTGCCCTTAAGACATCGGGGGACTTCAAGGCGAGAATATCGCCATCATGTAGCCACTGACTAGGGGCTTTCTTTTTGGTTGCTTGTTTCATATATGCGACTCCTTTCTTTTAGTTCGCTGCACGTTGTAACGCCTTCTTGACATCGGCTATCTTGTAGCGTGGGTGAGCACTGCGCTTTTCACCATCGGCAAAGCGTATGACCTCGATGTCTTCGCTTTCTTGTAGCTTGCGCAATTGTCGATGCATGGTTGCCTTGTCTGCTCCAAACATCCTTGAAAGCTGGGCAGGGGTGGCGTACTCTTGCGATGCTCCGTGCTCTTCGTTCTCGCCTTGCTCAGCTATCTCTTTACGTAGCAGCTCCACGATGACCGAAAGGGCACGTGCCATGCCTTCGGGCGTGACGAAAGCCGCCCCCTTGAGTACTTGCGCTAATACTTCTTCTAGTTGTTTGTTTGTGTGTATTTGTGTTTTCATTTTAGTGATTTTTTTACTGGTTGTCGTGTACGCATATATAAATCATGGCGCACATTTAATTATTTAGCGCAAAACTGAAAAAAAACAATAACGTTCGCGTGGGCTAGAAATGCGCACACTTTTTCGGGCTGTATTCATCGCCTCTAAAAACAAGGGGGAATGGCTAAAGTCAAGGTGGGTGAATGGTGAGCGGTGGCATGTATGGTGTGAATCATAGTGAAGGGGAGGGGGCTAGATGATAGTCACCTCAAGTCTTGCTCTCTTGCGCCTCTTGGGGATGGAATGCAAGAAGTCGATGGCTAAACCTGTGAAGGAGTAGTGCTCCAGCTGAAAGCCCTTTGCTTCGTGATGATTGAGAAAGCCAATTTCTCGAAAGCTGAATAGAATATCCATCATTAAGGCAGGGCAAGCACATAGCTCGAAGCTGCCCCATGCTATGCCGATGTGTGTTAGCTCATAGGGGAGAATGTGCTTTCTCTTGTGGCTAACCTCTTTCATCTTGGCAGTAATGAGCCGTAAGAGCTCCGCTATATAGAGCTCTTCGCCTTGTGTGTCGATGATTCTGCCTTCATCTACTAGTCTGATTGACATGCTTCTTTCTTCGTCTTTGAACGTGAGGAAGCATCCATCATAGGAAAGCTTCGCCTTTCCTGCCTTTGCAATAATGTGTGTAGTGGTTTTCATGGTTAAATAGTCGATATGTTGTATCTACAAGGATAAAAATAGAACATTTCGACTAATTACGCAAGTCTTAAAATAGGCTTATTGCTGTTTATTTTTCTTTGTATTAAAACAAGGTGACTAAAACAGGCAGGTTTTCATTGATTTAAACAACAATTTGTAGTATTCTGAGCGCATGGAAATAAAATCAATCAGAGCATGGCTAAAAAATAGCAAACGTTCTCAAGCATGGTTAGCTGACGCTGTAGGTGTCGATGTTGTAACCGTGAATCGCTGGCTTACTGAAAGAGCCGCTATTTCTCTTCCATGTCAAAAACTCATAGCCCGCTTGATGGAAGAAGGGGAGGGCAAGCCTTGCGCTTATTCTAGCCCCTCAGCATCCCTCACAGATGAGCAGATAGACACAGCAGCCCAGAGCATAGGCAAGAGCTCCAAGGAGCTAATCAGGGGCGTACTCTACCACGTAAGCGACAAAATAACAGACGCGGCAACAAGCGAAGAGAAAGAGCACTGAGATGAAAGAAGAACACACAATCAATATTTTTGAAGAAAGCCAAGTGCGCACCGCTTGGGATGCAGAAAGCGAACAATGGTACTTTTCCATCATTGATGTAGTGCAAGTGCTAACTTCGCAAGCTAACTATCAAGGCGCAAGAAATTACTGGAAGGTACTTAAGCACAGACTGGCAGAAGAAGGGAATGAAACGGTTACAGATTGTAACCAGTTGAAAATGCCCGCAGCCGATGGCAAGATGAGAAAGACCGATGTAGCCACGCAAGAACAACTCTTTCGCCTCATTCAGTCCATCCCCTCGCCTAGGGCTGAACCCTTCAAGCTCTGGATGGCACAGGTCGCTAGCCAACGCCTAGACCAGATGCAAGACCCTGAACTTTCCATCGAACAAGCAATCATCGACTATAGACAGCTCGGCTATTCTGAATCATGGATAAACCAGCGACTAAAAAGCATAGAGGTAAGAAAAGCCCTCACCGATGAATGGAAAGAAAGAGGCGTGCAAGAAGGCGTACAATTTGCCACCCTCACTGACATCATCACGCGCCAATGGGCAGGTATGAGCACGAAGGAGTATAAAGGGCACAAAGGGCTAAAGAAGGAGAATCTACGCGATAACATGACGAACGTAGAACTAGCCCTTAACATGCTAGCAGAAGCATCGACTACAGAAATATCCCAAAGCAAGCAACCTCGCAATTTCAAAGAAAGCCAAGAGGTGGCACGCCAAGGGGGCAATGTCGCTAAAGCTGCACGCCTCCAGCTAGAAGAGAGCACTGGCAAGAGTGCGATTTCCCCCCTTAATGCTAAGAATATACAGGCAGGAAAGCCCCGCCAAAAGCTAGATGAAGACACGCAAGGCGAGCTCTAGCTAGAAGCTGAGGCAAAACATTCTCTTGACCAAGGGCGAGAATAGAGCTATTCTTTCTCCAGCAAGTGCGAGTTTGCATGCTTCGGCATGATTCACGATCCTGCTTTAGCAGGGTGCTAGCTCCTTCGGGGGCGTGTGGTAATTTCCTAGTGATCGCTAGGACACTTGCTTTATGAGCGGTGGTATGTTAAGACGTGCCACCGCTTTTCATTTCCCCCTTTTAGGGTGGAGCTCAAAAGGGCGCGTTCTGCTTGATATACGAGACAAGAAATAAAGTTTTTTATATGCCTAGGGTAGCACTAGCGACAAGGCAGAAAATAACCCTTGCGCTAGTGTGTGTTAGGTGCTAATCTCGCCCTAGATTTTCAAGATAAATCTATTTTAATCGGTGCATAAAAAAGAGAGGTGCTATTCCTGCATCTCTCTTTTTTCTTTGGTCTTGTCCTATCGCCCCTTTGATAACTGGGTGATGGCTCTTTCCGTGATAGCCATCTTCCCCCTAATGGCTCTTAGTTCACTTCTTAAGTAGCTTGACTCATCGGCTTGCTGGCTAGCCATCTGCTCTAGTTGCCTTAGCATGGCGATCACGTCCTTGCTAATGCCTACGGTCTCCATCTTCTCTAGTATGGATGGAAGGCGTGAAATCTCTTCTTTGGAGATTCTGCCGTCTTCAAGAATAGCGTCAGCCTCGGCAAGCACCTTCTCTTCAAGTGCAGCGCGTGCGTTCTCTTCATCCGCTTGATTGAATGCGGTATCTTCTCGCCCTCTTAGCTTCTTCACGCGTCTATTTAGCCTGTCAGAATTAGAGGTTGAATAGAGAGCATCACGCCTTTCTAGCTCTAATTCCTGCTTCTCTCTGAGGGCTTGCGCGTCTATCTCGGCTTGATAGCGTGCGTCATCGACTGTGGCGCGTTTTGTCGCTATTTCGGCACTTCTCGCGCGTGCTTTACTCTGGGTTGTTTTCCTTGTCTGGGCTTCTGAAAGGTTAGAATCTGCTTCTTCTCGCTGGCTACGCGCCTTGTCTGCTTCGGCTCTCGCATTGATGGCATTATTCAAGATGGTAGTGACCATCCTTTCCGCTAGCTCTGTGTCTAGCGTGCCGTCCGCATTGGTAAAGGTGCTCACGCTTAAACGGCTTTTGCTCATGAGTGACCGAAGATCATCTATAGACTCTTCACTTACTTCTTTATATGCGGCTCTATAAGCATCTTCTGCATCTCTGAAAGCTTGCTGTAGCTGCTTTGATGACAAGCCCTTTATGTCTGCTTCTTCTAGCCCTAAGATGCTAAGATTCTTCTTTACCTTCTCTAAGTCTTCGCCCTCTAGGTCGCTTCCATAGTCATCATGAATCCAGCCCCTCTTTACAAGAGCCAAGAGGGCGCGGGCTTGCTGCTCGCCTGTGATTGCCTCGTTTTGTTGCTTCTGCGCCTTGTCCGCTTGCTTCACTAGAAGGGGTAATCTCGATAAGCTATCTTGCAAGCTCTGCGCGTCAGAGTATGCGAAGGCTTGGGATAGTATTAGATCATTTGCTCGCGTCTCGGTTCGTTCTGCTGCTTGCTTCTTCTTCTCTGCTGCTTCTACCTCAGCTTGCTCTTGCTTGCTTGATAGCACGCCTAGGGCGTTGTTTCTCGAAGCCTCGTTGCCTCTCAAGGCTACTTCAAGCTGTCTGTCCGTCCAGCCTTCGCGGATGGCTGCTAGCTCGATCTCTGCCTTCTTGATGTCATGGGCGTGCTCAATGGCTCTAGCCTCTTCGTCCAGTCCATACTTGCGCAAGCGTAGCTGTCGCTCTATCTCGCTTGTTTGCTCCTTATACTCCTTTGTGATCTTCTCTACCGACTCAAGGAAGGATTGCTCTTGCTCCCTAGCATTGTAATCATGAAGCGCAGAATTAGCAGCCCTCTCGGCTTCATCGGCAAGGCGTGATGTTTCATCGGCTTGCTTGCTTATGGTGTCGCTTGCCTTCTTCGCTGCGCGTTCCCCCTTGGTGAGCCATCCAGTAAGCCAGCTCCACGCCTTGCCCAGTAGCCAAGTAGCACCTTCTAGCAAGACCAAGACAAGAGCGACTGAGGCAAGCATAGATTTAATAGCCACGCCAAAGGCTCGCACCGCAGCCGATGCCTTCACCATGGAGCGAGAGAAGAAGTTCATCTTCACCCCTGCCGCCTGTGCAGCTGCTCCAGCTTCAATAGTGGCTGCTGCTACCTCAGAAAACATGCGCTCTACGATACTACCAGAGCGGATAATCTCGGCATTACGTCGCTGCTCGGCAAGGCTAGATGTTGCTAGTCTTTTCTGCTGCTGCTCTATTGCTTTAGTCTGCTTCGTTATGGCTTGCTCTGTCGATGCAATGCGCTTTTCAAGGTGTAGAAACCCTGCCGCGTTCTCATTCTTGCTAGTACGGCTGAGGGCTTCGCGGTACTCTGCAAGGGCTTTGTTCAGATCTTCTAGGCTACCTTTCTTGATTAGCTGAGAATGTGCGAAGTCATCGGCGGCTATCTTTGTTTTCAATGAGGCTTGCTTCTCGGCTTCGGCTTGCTTCTTGATTAGCTCTTCTGTGGCTTGTAGTGCCGTGGATGCTTCACTGGATGCTTGCTTCGCTTCCTCGCTAGTGCTCTTCAACGCCTGTTCTAGGGCTTTAAGATCAGACTCCGCGCTTCCCATCTGGAAATTAATTACAGAGGCTTCTTGCGCCTGTTTTGCGGTGCTTGTGAAGTCATGAAGGGTGGTTGCTAGCGTCTGCGTCTGCTGTGTGACTTCGGGGGCGTTCGTCTTCACCTCAATATTAGGTGCGCTACTGGGTGACGATGCAGCCTTATTCACTTCATCAAGGGCGGTTGAGATCTTCTTGATACCTTTTACCGCTTGATCATTCTCTACTTTAAATTCAATCTTTATCGGATTCATCAAGGGTGATTATAGATGACCCTTGAGAGAATCTAAACCTTGAAGGCATGGGCTAAGATCTAGCCTCTATGCGAGCACGTGCCACCGCTACCGCCTCTGCTACACTTGCGAGCGTCACCGCATCAGAAAGATCATGTGCTGGGATAAGCTGCTCACCTTGCGCCCCTGAAAGCTGCATCTTGTCGGCAGGGTAGAAGCCTTGAAGGCGGCATAGCTCTTGCACCGCTGCCAGCTTGGAAGGCATGGTAATCTTCTCGCGCGTCTCGTTCGCCTCATATGACTGGCACAGGGGAGAAGAGGGGACCACTTCACCAATAGGCGTTCTCACAATCGCTGTAAGGTACTCTAGCAGCTCTTGCAAGTCTGCCACAGCTTGCCCCTTGACCTCATCAAGAAGCTCTTGAATATAGGCTGAAACCTTGACATTCCTTGCAAGCCTACTAGCAGCAGAGAAGATAGCATTTTCACTCTTCCCCCTCACATTGTAAGCCATGCGGTACGCCTCCGCTTGGGATGCACCCTTCGCCACCGCTTCGGCAAAAAGCCTTTGCTGTGCCGTCAAGGGGCGTTCATTTTGAGGCTTCGTTTCTCTTTTCCTCGCTCTCCCTCTCATAGTCATTTAGCATATCTTTTATTTCTTCATACTCTGCCATCGTCATTGATAGCCCCTCAACCTGCTGTAAAGGCTCAATGCCCTTGATTAAATCGCCAACATCAGTAATATAAACGCTCTCAATATAATAGGGGCATTGCTTGCAGTCATTATACTCGACCGCTGAAAAAACAGAGCAATACAGCTCTTTTTGTGGATTCTTATGATCAAGTACTACGTCAACATGTATATCTTGGCTATGTTGACAAAAATAATATTTTTCTATCATGACTTTATTCATATTTCCCCCTTCTTCATAAAAGGATTATACCCTCTATCACTCTGACGCGTCAAGCCTCATCGTAGGCATTCACCATCGACAAAGAGGGGGGAAAGCTTAGCATTACTATGCAAGGTTGAAAATGAAAAGCCCCACTTTCAACCCACTTTCAACCCTATTTTCAACCTTTATTCTATTTATTATTATATTATTATTTGTTTTAGTAGTAAGGTTGAAAGAGAATTCTTCTTTTCTTATACGCGTACGCGCACACGCGCAAGGGCTAAAACCTTAACATTTCTTGCAACTACAGCACAGAAGAAAGATAGTCTAATCCCCTTAGCTTCACTTCATCAGACGCGGTGAAATAGGCACGCTCTACCGCCTCGCTATCATGCCCTACAATAGCCCTTGAAACATCGGGGGAAAAGTCGCCCCCCTCTCTGAGCATCGACACTACAGTATGCCTTATGCTATGAAAGCTTTTAGCCGACACTGCCCTTCTATTGCCCTTCTGTGGAGTGCGTGCAGACTCTCCTATACCAAGGGCACGCAGGATGCCCACAAACTCCACAGAGAGCACGCCACGGCTACGGCTGTACCTTGTCGCCATGTCAGCCCAGACATGCACCGCGTCCATGCGTTCATCATAGAGACGCTGCAAGCATGCTCTCAAGGCTAGAGTCATCGGGGCGTTGATGTTCTTCCCTGTCTTGCCTGTCTGAAAGCGTACAAGTCCCTTCTCAAAGTCTACCGCCTCCCATCGTAGGCAAGCAATATCTCCCAGACGTTGCCCCCCTGTGAGGAAGGAGACAAGCACCATCTCACGCCATGGGGTGGCAATCTGGGTACAGAGCAAGCGCATCTCTTCGGGGGTGAAAGGCTGCCTCTCCGTTTTGTCTTGCCCTAGTTCAGGGTTGATAGCTGTAGCCATCTTAGCAAGCTCTATGCGTGCAAAGGGGCTTCGGGTAAGAAAGCCCTCATGAACAGCTCTATTAAAAGCGGCTGCTACATATGCTTTGCAATGCTTCACAGTACCAAAGGCGACAAGTTGCAATTGCGCACGGATGAAAGCGCGGCATGTCTCAGGTGTGAGACTGTCTAGCCCCCTGTCTGCATCATCTCCTAAGAAAGCAATGAACTTTCTAAATGCCGCCTTGCGCTGCGTTTCTGATTGTGCCTTTCCGTCTCCCTTATACGCCTCAAGATATGCACGTATAGAAGGCAAGTTGCTCTCTGCATCCAGTATTGCTAATGCTCGCACCCTCTCTAGGGCATTCTTCGCGACAAGGGGCGGCAACTGCGGGATAGCTGCTATAGCATCCTGAGCTTGCTTGCAGGTGATAGCCCCTGTGCTAGCATCCTTCCATGCGGTGGCTATTCTCTCGGCTGCCTTCTTCGCGGCTCTCGCTGTCATGGAGGAAGTACCCTTGACATCTAGCCCCATGGCGTACCGCTTCTTTTCTCCCTTTTGCTTCCATGAAGCATAGAACTTGCCCCCTCTCTCGTAGATATTGCTCATTTGATTTCTCTATTGGTGATTTTGATTGTGTTCACTGTGTCCCCTCCCTGTGTCCCCCTGTGTGTCCCTTTCATTATGTCGTATAAATCTACGTATGCAATCAAAAATCACGTAACAGGGCATGAATAAGGGCTTCACCGTTTCCAGTGAAACCCTATGTTTTGCTATTATTCATACCAGTTGTGGGACTCGAACCCACATTCCGAAGAACTCGATTTTGAGTCGAGCGCGTCTACCAATTCCGCCAAACTGGCCTTGTGCGTGCGCCCCATTAAACAGGAAAGTCGCGCGCATGTCAAGGATAAATTAATTCTTTAAAGAAAGCTCATCGACGATTTGGATATCCCTAGCTTCGAGAGCCTTGAGATCTTCTCCTGGCCCTGCACCCGTGATGGTGAGGTAGTTCCCCGTCATGAAGGCATTCGCACCGGCGGCAAACATGTCGAACTGTCGCTTGCGAAGGACGCTCACGCGACCACCGCAAACGCGGATGACGGAGCGCGGGTGTACGTGACGGTAAACCGCGATGATGCGCAGCGCTTCTTCTGGGCTCATGATGGGCTGATCTGCCATCGGTGTGCCCGAGTGCGGGTAAAGGAAGTTTACAGGGATATGCTCGATGCCGTCATCCTTTAAGAAGAAGGCGAAGTCTAGTCTGTCTTCCCATGTCTCGCCGAGGCCGAACAGACCACCGCTGCATACGGAGAAGCCTTCTTTCTGCGCTTCGTGCACGGTGTCGAGGCGATCGCGCCATTGCTGCGTCGTGCAGACTTCGGGGTAGAAGCGTTCGCTGGTTTCGAGGTTATGATGGATGCGGGTCATGCCTGCGTCCTTCAGGCGACGAAGTGCCTTATGCTTCAGTCGACCGAGTGAGCCACACATGCGTGGACCAGGGCGACCTGAGTCGCGACGATTTTCTAAGAAGGTGGCGAGTTTTTCCACATCGTCATCCGTGAGTGCGCCTCCAGCGGTGACGATGCCACAGCGTCCGACGGGGAACTGCTCCCAGCTGCGGACGATGTCTTCAAGCTGCTGCTCGGTCATGAAGGGGTATTCTTCGATCTCAGTGCTGTTCGCACCACTCTGGGAGCAGAACTTGCAGTTCATGTTGCAGTTTCCGCTCTTCGCATTGATGATGAAGCAGGCTTCTACTTCGTTCGCGAAGTAGTGCTCACGGATTTCTGTCGCGGATTGGAAAAGCTCTTCCTCGGGAAGGGTGAGTAGTTCGCGTGCTTGCTCGCGCGTGAGTCCGCCTTGAGCGATAGCTAGTGATGCAAATGAAGTCATGATAGGATGAGAATATTCTCTCTGTTTTTGGGGGTACAAGAGCATACTCTCACACCTCGGCTCTGTCAAGCAATACAGACTGGCAGAAGGAGGTGGATGACAACACATGATTTAAATAGGAGTCGCGTGTTGATTATCCTCTCCTTGTATATTTTGAGAAAATTGTTGATTTTCTAATCTCTACTGGTAATATTCAGCAACAACGAATACTTACTCACTGGCCTTAGCAAGGTGCCCTTAAGGCAGGTTCTCGCAATTAGTTTTTTGAACCAATTTATTTGGAATGAATCTGC
>CAYJJD010000094.1:0-9064 GCA_964370425.1 uncultured Akkermansia sp.
GCTCCTCGATGTGGGGATAGAGTTCCATTACACCGAGGGCGTAGGCGCAGCCTTGGGCGTTGGTAGAGGCTGGTTCAACAGGGATGCGACCGAACTTCCAATCCATCATGATGGCACGCTGTGAATCCACGGCTACGAAGTCAACTGTCCCGAAGGTGAGACCTCCTGCGATATCGAGTTTGAGCTCATTGTAGATAGCGGGATTTGTCATACGTTGTATTTCTCCGTCTCTATAGTCTCGACAGAGTCCACAGAGGAAGGCTTGCTCTTCATCCAGCTTGCTAAAATCGCTATTTTCAATAGCTTCGTGCATCATCGTGCCTTCATCCGCAGCGGCAGATTTACCACCGCGATTGGTGAAGGCTGGGCAAATTTCTTTGTAGCCAAGGGCACTGGGAGAATGCCGTGCGTGTTTGGGTTTCTTTTTCATCAGGCTTTCTTCTCCTTTCTTTTATGCACGCGAAGGGCTTCTATCACGTCAGAGATTTTGTATCGAGCATAGCCACC
The DNA here is from genome assembly GCA_964370425.1 of uncultured Akkermansia sp. Lineage (GTDB taxonomy): Bacteria > Verrucomicrobiota > Verrucomicrobiia > Verrucomicrobiales > Akkermansiaceae > Akkermansia. The sequence continues at coordinate 508 of CAYJJD010000094.1, forward strand.
GCCTTCTTTGTTGATGTTGAGTTCAAGCACTTCGACTCGCCCTTCTTCTCTGAGCTTCTTGAGTTGGTGGTGCATGTTTTGTTGATGTACTCCCAGCATGCGAGCGAGCTGTGAAGCCGTGGCGTAGAGTTGGGATTGTGTTCCTGATGTTGAATCGCGAAGCTCGGTAAGAGCTGCTTCCAGTAGTGTTTCGAGTTTTGTTTTCATAAAATGAATAAAGTGATGATGGTGGTAAAGAGGGTGATTCCGATGAGGACTCCTAGGAAGACGATGGCAGTAGTGACCACCACGTCATCAAGGAGCGATTTCTTTTCAGCTCGTGGGAGCTTACTTCCAGCGCGGTTCGTGGGTTGTGTGCTCATAATATAAATAGGCTTATCACGCCAAGAGCAAAGAAGCTCAGGATGGAAGAGCATGTAATGAACCAGAGAATTTCAATAGTGACTTCTACATGGTTGTACTGACGCTTCCGCTTTACAGGGGTGGTTTGATTTTCAGTATTCATGACTTAATGGATGATGTGATGGATGAAAAGAATGAGGGCACAGTACAAAATGAGGATGGCTTCAACCTCGGTAATCTTTCTAAGGATGTTGCAGAATGTGTCCATCTTGTAAGGGGCGATTTTTTCGGCTTGTGAGAGCTTACTTCCGTCTGGGGTTTTATGTTTCGCATTCATAAAGGGAAAGGGGTCATGTCTCCGTCATTGAGGAGGTCGATGTGGGAAAGTTTCTTGGCGCAGGATTTCGCGGTGTGCTCTTCACAGGTCTTGGCAGCAAACACGATTTTCTGCACAGAAGCCGCCCCTCCTGCTCGATGCACGCGCCCGAGGGCTTGGCGTAGGTCGGCAGCCGAGAAGGTCGGGGAAATGAGGCTGAGGCGCGGGCGTTTGCCGCTTGGGTCGTGAAGGCTGACTCCCACGCCACCAGCCTTGATGTTGGCGATAACGATGAGCGTTTCATTGCGCTGGAAGCTTTCAATGACTTGCTGGCGTTCGCGTTCGCTCTGCCCACCGCGTATGAAGGCAGTGCAATTGAGCTTTTCAGACAGAGCTTCGGCTGTGGCATCGAAGTTCACGAGAAGTACTACGCTCATGCCTTCCTCAATGGCAGAACGCGCCATTTCTACCATGGCATCCACCTTATAGAGCTCAATGGCTTGGCGAGCTCGCAGCTGAATTGTGATGTTGCTAGGGCGTTTTGCGCCCATCTCTTGGGCTAAAGTTTTCAGGCTTGCGCTGTCGCCTAGACTCTCTGCCTTAGCCAGCTCTCGCTTCATATCCGTGTACACCTTCTGGATGGCTCGCGCCTTGCCAGTTTCAATGGGAGCGGCTTCAATGAGAGAATCGGGGAAATCCTCAATATCAGCAATGCGAAGGCGACTGCCTTTGGCTAGGAAGATTTGCTCATGAATGCTGCGTAGGTGTTCTGCCCCTCCATAGAATACCGCGCCATAAACTCCATCCTGAACACCGTGCCTGTAGCACCAATTCCAGAAATTAGCTAAGGCGTGCAGTCCAAGGGCAAAGCCAAGAGCTCGCATCTCTAGTGGACTACTCGCTGCCGTGGCAGAACAAAGCAAGATACGCAAATGCTGGCGTTTGGCTGCAATGAGCAATTTAGAGTTAAGCGAGGTCTGCCCTTTGCAGTTTTGAGCTTCATCGAATATAAGCAGAGCATTTTGGGGTACTTGCCAGATGAACTGCTTACCTATGCGTTGGCATTGCTTGAGTTTGCCTGTGCGCAGTTTCTCGTAGTTGATGACGAGCTCGGGCTTCACGCCAAAGCCCTCTGCCACGGCTTGCCAAGATGGCACAGTGGCTTTAGTCGTGATGATGACTACAGGATAGCCAAGACGCGCAGCCACAGCGCACGCAACGTAGGTTTTACCAGTCCCTGGTTCACTCGCATCAAGGGCAATGCGCTGAGAGCGCAAGGCGTGCTCGATACGAGCTGCATGGGCGGTTTGGAAAGGAAGGAGGATGTGCATACCTATTGCACCTGACGAGATACAAAAAGCGAAACACTTTTTTATTGTTTCATCGAACGATTTGATGTAAATTGTTTAAAATATCCATCTTTTCCTATGTCTAATCATTCAAACATCTCAGTTTTTGCGCAGGTTGATGCTTTAGAGAACATTGAAGCCCCTCTGCTGTGCGATTTGGTAACGAAACACAAAGAGTATTTTAAAAAATCAGGAATAGAGCTTACTGATGACAATAGTAGCCAAGACTCATTCCCTTACCAAAAATTTTCAAAAGCTATACGAGAAATAGAAGATAGTCAAGATCTCTTGGTTGAAACTCTATTCTTGGTTGAGTCGATCAGTAATGCCTATTCTTACACATCAGTGCAAGAACAATTATCCAGACTAGAAGTTAAATACAAGCACGCCATTGATACCTACACGAAAAACAATGGCATTGAAGAAACGTTGTCGGACATAGGTAGAGTTCTTGTTTTCGTATTTTGTGAAGCACTTGATGATTTGCACGATTTAGCTGTTTTTGCTTCGAGTCAACACACCAAGGGCTTCCGCGAATACCCCATTTTAACAGCTGATAGTGATAAGGAGAATATTGAAAGTAAAGAACTTTCTCTAAAACAAATTAATTTTGATATTCAGTCACTAAAGGACAAGGTTAGTCTTCACAATTCAAACATTACAAAAGTTTTTAATGAAAGAAACATTAAGTCACTATGTTTCGTACATACCTATTTAAGTGATAAAACAAATAGCATATGGTTTTTCATTGAATATGGTGGGCGATTCACTCAGATTGATCAATACGAGAAAAGTGGGAAATCGAGTAAACTAAAGTATCAACAATTAACGCGAGATATTATCATTTACGACATCGACCGTCAGGTACTGTCTGTAAAAGCTCAGAGTAAATGGAAAGAGGAAATGTATCGCAAATTCGCAGGTTTAGTAATCGGTGATTCTGAAAATTGGTTTGAAGATACCTCGGTCTATACGTTAAAGCCGTTATTCTCAGAAAATTTAATTGATTTACTTTCATGCAGAAATGTAAACAAAGATATAGCCTATGTGAGACTCAGAGCGTTAGTGTGCCATATCAACACTTCTGATGGCATCGTAAATCAAAAGATTTATAAGCAATCAGGTAATGGTTTGCTGAGATTTTGGGAAACAGTCAGGAAAGATTATTGCGCGATTGCATCCGCATCATTCGTATTCAAATTTAGAGGGTATAAGTCTGCAATCTCTGCAACTATCCACAACAACAGAGGGCTGAATGTCGTCCACGCCAAATTTAAAACGCATATCCAGCAATTTTTCCATAGAAAAGGGTTCGAGATACTGCATCAACCTCGTGTTAAATTATCTATGGAATGTGACGATACTTGGGAAGGTCTTTTGACGTTACTATCGCAGCCTGAAGTGACAGCTCAAAGAATTTATTCTTTATGCGGTAAAAAACTCGGATCTTACATTATACAAGAAAGTATCGAAGAAACAGACGACTTTAAAGATGAATGGATTGATGCTGACGGCATATGCTACAAAGTAATTGAAAACAACCGCACATACTGTATTCTCAACGAGAATGAAACAACTGAACAAGCTCTAACTCAAATATCACCAGAGTTTGTTGAAGTATATAAATTCTTACCACAAGATTTTCTAAAGCGTATAGCAAAGGTACTCGTGCCCTATGTTAAACAAGATTTCTCGCACTGTAGAGATAGCAGTCAATGTATTAGAATCAATTCCTACTACCCACACGGTGTCAACTGCTGGATTTATGCACCAGATGGCACAAATCAGCTAGAGTTATCTCCTATATTTAAAAATAGAGTTCCTGAGCGGAATGCTGACGTAGTTTTTGGTTTCACTGAGGAACCTCCTCAACAGTGGAGAGAACTTTCTAATAAGTTTCAATGGGTGTTTGTAGGGGATATTCTTGAAATTACAGATAATCATGAGCTTAGTTATAAGAAATTAGAGGAAAAGCCCGCGAGTATAAGAGACTTTATTAAACCAGCTTCATTTGATGAGAATGTCAATAGGAGATGGCCTTTTGTAATAGCACCTGATACTTCATGGGAGTCTGTACACATCCAATTGCTGCATGGCTGTAGAATGAAAGTTAAAGTCGGAGTAGAGGAGAAAGAGTTAGACCCTAAAAAATTGGAGATGTTCCAAAATACAAAAAATGAAACAGGCTTAAACAAAAAATTCTCATGCTTGATACACTTACTTCAGTTAGGGAAAAACAAAGGTCTGTTTAAACTAGAAGATTTAAATAAAAATCAGTACTACGAATTAGCCAAATGTTTAAGTAAATATTTTGGTATTCAAGCACCTGTCTGTATAAAAGATGATACGACTAAAAAGTACAAATTAAATTTAGCTACTTATAAATGCGAACTAGATTTGAATGGGTACGACCTTACGAGTTGATATGAGTGCGTAGGATAACTCTAATATCTCTTTGTATATTACGGATATAAGTCGGAGTGTATTTAAGGATATTAGCAATTTCCGAAGCTGACAAACCTTCTTTCATGTGATGGAATACCAATCGCTGCTTCTGAGTGAGGTTAGTTTCATACTTCTCTATAGCTTCTAGTGCGTCTGCGGCTTCGAGTTGAGTCGCGAGATGTGAAGTAGCGCAAGCACTTTCTACTTCACATCTCTTTTTCAAGTTTGACTCACAATCACGCAAATCTCCGTCTATAGACTCCCATTGGTTAAGATTTGATGAACATAATTGTCGCATTTTTCGATTGGGCGACTTAAGGCATTCTAACTCTGTCGCCACAGCGTCATTTATCATCTTTTGTAAGAGACTTTCAGCTACATCTTGAGTAAATGATTTTCTTTGGATAACATTAGTTAGAGTAACCTGAAAAACGTCAGCTCGTACGTGAGGGTCGTTAATGCGATCTTTCAAAACAGAATTAACTCGTCTCGCAATTAATGTGCAAGTTATTCTAAAAAGTGCATCCATCTTCAAAAGATCTTGCAAGCTAATAACCATAGTTCCGCAGACTATGCCAGTGTTGGGTGTTAGTGATTCTTTCACACCCTATACCCCCTAATTAGATAAATTTCCGAACACTAAAACAAATAAGTTATTTGTAATTAGGTTTTTATATTATTGAAAAATAATCCTCCCTACTTTTGTTTAATGTTCAAATTAAACAGAATTCAAGACAGGACACTGTCGAGTTTGGTTAAGGCTTGATATAATTAATCATATTTGTTTCGTTTTTACAGTCTCGTCAGGTGAGATGTATGAGGGCACAAACGACACCCTCGTATAAAAAATGAAATCGACCCCATACACTACGACACAAACGTGCAGCTCTGCTGCGACCGCTCTTCTCAACCTCACTGAAAGCCTCAAGGGCTGGAACGTGATTGCGGGAATCCATGAAGAGCCCACCAATGACACCGAAACCGCCATTTTGGACTGCGCCAATGAGGCACGCAGCATTCTTGCCAATGGCGCAGCTCTCATCCTGCTTGAGGCATTCTTGCGCTTGGCAGGGCGTGAGATGGAAGCTGGTTTTTGCCGCCAAGCTCTGATGGCTCAGAGTGCTCAAGTTGATGCTCTCAGCGAGCGTTGCTCCGCCCTGATGAAGGAGGCAGAAATTGAGAATGACTCAACTGAGGACTTGCAAGTCCTGCTCGTGCCTGTGCTTGAGCACATGGCTGCCCATGGCATGGCAAGCATCACCATCAAGAACGTGAGCGGAAAGGAGGGCAAGTAATCATGACGACTGCCCTTCAAAGCTTCACTAGCCCCTTCGGGGGCACAATCCGCAGCGTCATAATTGATGACCAGCCCTACTTTGTGGGGAAGGACATCTGTGATGCTCTTGGCTACACGAACTCTCGCAAGGCAATGACAGACCACTGCAAGGGTGTAACGAAACGTTACCCCCTTTCCACAAGCGGTGGTACTCAAGAGCTTCGCGTCCTGAACGAGCCAGACCTCTATCGTCTCATTACTCACTCCAAGCTGCCTTCTGCGGTGGAGTTTGAACGCTGGGTCTTTGAAGAAGTGCTGCCCTCTGTGCGCAGAACTGGCGGCTACATGCAAGCCACGCCTGATGAGAGCCCTGAAAGCATCATGGCACGTGCCCTGCTCATTGCCAATGACACTATAGAGCGATTGAAAGCAAAGGAACTTGCCGACCGCCCCAAGACTATCTTCGCGGATGCTGTGGCAGATAGTAAGAGCACCTGCCTCATTGGCGAGCTCGCCAAAATCATCAAGCAGAATGGCGTAGACATCGGGCAGAATCGCCTCTTTGCGTGGTTGCGTGAGAACAAGTACCTCACGAAGAAGAACATTCCTACGCAATACGCTATGGAGCGTGAGCTCTTCCACGTCATTGAGCGTGCCATTGTGAAGCCTGACGGCTCTAGCCTGATTACTCGCACTACGAAAGTGACAGGCAAGGGGCAGCAGTACTTTATCAACCTCTTTCTCGCTGGAAAGGAGGCTGCATGACCCAGCTCTCAATCACTGGCAATCGTGAGGAGTTCTGCATTCCTCAAGGTGCGCTTGGTACTCTCGTTTGCTCGCTCCCCCTTGTGTGGGGGCGAGTAGATGGGCGCGTTCAGGCTTGTATTTACCTCAAGGACGTGCAGTACCCTTCATTCCAACGCCTGACTAGAAAGGAGGCTTTCAATGCTGAACTTAGCTGAGATTAGCCAAAAGCTTACGGAGGAATTGGGGGTGAAGCTTGCATCATTCACCATAGCGAAAGAACATGATAGCATCACCTTCACCTGCGTGACAAAAACGAAAGCCATGCAGAAGAAATGGGGATTCCCTGAGATTGCCATTGAGCACTTGCGTGATGAGCGTGGCACTTTCCTTGTCTACCACGTTACAGGTGATTTGCTGCAAGAGATGAACAAGCCCAAACCCACTGGCAAAGTGGAGTTCTACGATGCTACAGGCAAGAAAGGAGCGAAGAAGTGAAGACCTACGCCATCGACTTTGAATGCTACTACGACAAGCAAGTGAGCATCACCACGCAAGGCACTTTTCATTACCTACGCGACCCGAAATGCGACATCTACATGGTTGCAGTTTATTCACGAGAAGAGGGTTTTGCTTTTGTGGGGCATCCTACAGACCTTGACTGGGAGCAGTTTTCTACCGCGCATTTCGTGGCTCACAATGCTGCCTTCGATAAGGCGTGCTTTGTGCGCCTACAGGAGCTTGGCATAGTCCCTGCTTCCATTGCCCCCTCTTGGGATTGCACGGCTGATTTGGCTGCCTTCCTTGGCTCTGGGCGTAGCCTTTCAGCTGCCTGTGAAGAGCTGCTTCAAGTGACACTGGCCAAAGCGACACGAGACAAAATGAAAAGCAAGACTTGGGATGATGCAGTGAAATTGGGGCTAGCGGATGAGCTCGCCCATTACTGCCTCCATGATGCAAAAGCGGCTTACCAACTATGGTGCGCCTATTCTACGCAATGGCTGCCTACTGAACGTGCTCTATCACAGCATACTCGCCTGATGTGTGAGCGTGGGGTGTATGTGGACAAGGCGAAGCTAGAGGCTGGGATGAAGGCTCTTAGTATTACTTTAAAAAACGCACAGCTGGGTATTCCTTGGGCGGGTAGTTATCCACCCTTATCGCCCAAAGCCTTGAAGGAGGCTTGCACCGATGCTGGGATTAAAGCCCCCAAATCTCTTGCTGAGGATTCCCCCGAATGCGCAGAGTGGGAAGAAAAGTATGGCTCTGAGTTTCCTTGGGTGGATGCGATGAGACGATACCGAAAATCAAACACCCTGCTCAAAAAACTTACCACGCTGCATTCTCGCATTCGTCCAGATGGCACGTTCGGCTTTGGCTTAAAGTATTTTGGCGCACACACAGGCAGATGGTCTGGGGATGCTGGGTTCAACATTCAGAATCTCCCCCGCACTGAACGCTTCGGAGTAGACCTCCGCTCAATGCTAACGGCTCGTCCAAACAAGTGCTTCATCATATCCGACCTTGGGCAGATTGAGCAGAGAGTTCTTAGCTGGCTTGCTGGTGACAACTCCATGATGGAACAACTCTCTACTGGAATCTCGGTCTATGAGGCGCATGCACGTGCTACCATGGGCTGGGATAAGCCAGAAGAGCTCAAACACGCAAACCCCGACCTCTACCGCCTTGCGAAAGCTCGTGTGCTGGGATTAGGCTATGGCGCGGGAGCAAAAGTGTTCGTGCAGATAGCTAAGACCATGGCTGGGCTGGATATTTCATCGGCAGAAGCGCAGCGCATAGTTTCTGATTTTAGACGTTCAAATCCTCTCATCACGTCGCTCTGGCTGCGCTTAGAACGTGCATTCAAGGCAAATCTTGGCAAGGATTTCAAGTTACCTCTGCCATCTGGGCGCAATCTTCGTTATCGCAAGGTGCTGAGCTCACCGCGTGGCATTGCAGCCTCGGTACAAGGAAGACGCATGGCGTTTTTCGGAGGCAAGCTCGCTGAAAACCTCACCTCTGCCGTGGCACGTGACGTGTTAGCAGAAGCCATTCTGCGCATTGAAGCCGCTGGCTATCCAGTCA
>CAYJJD010000095.1:0-8961 GCA_964370425.1 uncultured Akkermansia sp.
GGAAGGCTTCTAGGCTCATTTTGTCTTGGACGACACCAAAGGCAGCGAGTGCGTCAGAGACGCTGCGCTTCCCTGAGCGTGTGGCAAGTCTGTAGCGCGGTATTTCTGCGCCATTTAGGCTCATCTCCACGGCATGGAACTTCACCGACTTGCACCATTCTTCCAGCACCTTCACGCAATCAAGGCAGTGAGCCATGGTGCGAGGATCGGTGATGTTGGAAGCGTGGATTTCTTCGGGGATGGATAGTCCTTCGTAAGTGGAGGCAATAGGTAATGCTAGTTGGCGAAGAGCGGCACATGTGGCTTGCTTCTTACAGTACTGGCACTGAGCCCCTGCGCACTCAGTCTTATTGCGAGCATTGGCACGTCTGATGATGGTGCTGATACGTGTACGCATCATGGGCATGTCTGAACGCTTGTAGGTATGCGTGCTGATGTATTGAATGCGGGGCTGTACGAAGTGGACTTCTAGCTCCTCGATGTGGGGATAGAGTTCCATTACACCGAGAGCGTAGGCGCAGCCTTGAGCGTTGGTAGAGGCTGGTTCAACAGGGATGCGACCGAACTTCCAATCCATCATGATAGCACGTTGTGAATCTACGGCTACGAAGTCAACAGTTCCGAAGGTGAGACCTCCTGCGATGTCTAGTTTTAGCTCATTGTAGATTGCGGGATTTGTCATACGTTGTATCTCTCCATCTCTATAATCTCGGCAGAGACCACAGAGGAAGGCTTGCTCTTCATCCAGCTTGCTAAAATCACTATTTTCAATAGCTTCGTGCATCATCGTGCCTTCATCCGCAGCGGCAGATTTACCACCGCGATTGGTGAAGGCTGGGCAAATCTCTTTGTAGCCAAGGGCACTGGGAGAATGACGAGCGTGTTTGGGTTTCTTTTTCATCAGGCTTTCTTCTCCTTTCTTGTCTTCACGCGAAGGGCTTCTATCACGTCAGAGATTTTGTATCGAGCATAGCCACCGCCTTCTTTGTTGATGTTGAGTTCAAGCACTTCGACTCGCCCTTCTTCTCTGAGCTTCTTGAGTTGGTGGTGCATGTTTTGTTGATGTACTCCCAGCATGCGAGCGAGCTGTGAAGCCGTGGCGTAGAGTTGGGGCTGTGTTCCAGATGTTGAATCGCGAAGCTCGGTGAGAGCTGCTTCCAGTAGTGTTTCGAGTTTTGTTTTCATAAAATGAATAAAGTGATGATGGTAGTAAAAAGGGTGATTCCGATGAGGACTCCTAGGAAGACGATGGCGGTAGTGACCACCACGTCATCGAGGAGCGATTTCTTTTCAGCTCGTGGGAGCTTACTTCCAGCGCGGTTCGTGGGTTGTGTGCTCATAATATAAATAGGCTTATCACGCCAAGAGCAAAGAAGCTCAGGATGGAAGAGCATGTAATGAACCAGAGAATTTCAATAGTGACTTCTACATGGTTGTACTGACGCTTCCGCTTTACAGGGGTGGTTTGATTTTCAGTATTCATGACTTAATGGATGATGTGATGGATGAAAAGAATGAGGGCACAGTACAAAATGAGGATGGCTTCAACCTCGGTAATCTTTCTAAGGATGTTGCAGAATGTGTCCATCTTGTAAGGGGCGATTTTTTCGGCTTGTGACAGCTTACTTCCGTCTGGGGTTTTATGTTCTATATTCATAAAGGGAAAGGGGTCATGTCTCCGTCATTGAGGAGGTCAATGTGGGAAAGTTTCTTGGCGCAGGATTTCGCGGTGTGCTCTTCACAGGTCTTGGCAGCAAACACGATTTTCTGCACAGAAGCCGCCCCTCCTGCTCGATGCACGCGCCCGAGGGCTTGGCGTAGGTCGGCAGCCGAGAAGGTCGGGGAAATGAGGCTGAGGCGCGGGCGTTTGCCGCTTGGGTCGTGAAGGCTGACTCCCACGCCACCAGCCTTGATGTTGGCGATTACGATGAGCGTTTCATTGCGCTGGAAACTTTCAATGACTTGCTGGCGTTCGCGTTCACTCTGTCCACCGCGTATGAAGGCAGTGCAATTAAGCTTTTCGCTGAGAGCTTCGGCAGTTGCATCGAAGTTCACGAGCAAGACCACACTCATGCCTTCTTCTATGGCAGACTTTGTCATTTCAGCCATGGCATCCACCTTGTAGAGCTCAATGGCTTGGCGGGCACGCAGCTGAATAGTGATGTTGCTGGGGCGTTTTGCTCCCATCTCTTGGGCTAAAGTTTTCAGGCTTGCGCGGTCGCCTAGGCTCTCAGCCTTTGCCAACTCACGCTTCATGTCTGTGTACACCTTCTGAATGGCTCGCGCCTTGCCAGTTTCAATGGGTGCAGCTTCAATGAGAGAATCGGGGAAATCTTCAATATCAGCAATGCGAAGGCGACTGCCTTTGGCTGGGAAGATTTGCTCGTGAATGCTTTTCAAATACTCAGCACCGCCATAGAAGACCGCACCATACACCCCATCTTGCACTCCATGGCGATAGCACCAGTTCCAGAAATCAGCCAAGGAATGCAAGCCCAGAGCAAAGCCAAGAGCTCGCATTTCTAGCGGGCTACTCGCTGCCGTGGCTGAGCAAAGCAAGATACGCAAATGCTGACGTTTAGCTGCAATGAGAAGCTTGGAGTTAAGCGAGGTTTGCCCTTTGCAGTTCTGCGCTTCATCGAATATGAGAAGCGCGTTCTGGGGGACGTTCCAAATAAATTGCTTGCCAATGCGCTTGCAGTGGTAGTGCTTGCCTGTGCGCAGTTTCTCGTAGTTGATGACGAGCTCTGGCTTCACTCCAAAGCCCTCTGCTACGACTTGCCAAGATGGCACAGTAGCCTTCGTAGTGATGATGACTACAGGATAACCTAGGCGAGCTGCCACAGCGCATGCCACGTAGGTTTTACCAGTACCAGGCTCGCTCGCATCGAGGGCAATGCGCTGGCTGCGCAAGGCGTGCTCGATACGAGCTGCATGGGCGGTTTGGAAAGGAAGGAGATTCATGGTATTTTTGTGTCTTCGTATACCTAGTTCCCTGAAGCTCCCAACTGTCCCACACTTTTTTGATTTTTGTGAAAAAATAGCTACGATCTATTGAAATCGGAAGCAAAGTATGTTAGTCTCGATTTCTAACCTATAAATTTATGCCAACTTTTAAAAAAGCACATATCTCGAAGCTAGAAGACATCAAGAAAATTAGACCTGCGATGTGGCATGTCTTTAGACAATCAGCACCTCAAGCATTTTCTTCCATCGGTATCTCTGACGAAACAGAATGGTCAGGCGAATGGTCTGATGACACTTGGAAGGAACTTTTACAAGCTCTTCGAGGCTTTGAAGTAACACAAGAGCTAGGCGAATTCGTCAATGTATTGGTTGACCTAGAGCTCATCATATCTCTACAAGATGTCGAGCTAGCAATGCTTCTTGAAAGTGCGGATTCTCCTCAAAAAGATAAGGTTGAAGATCAATTCAACGCTAAGTATAAAGAGGCAGAAGCTCTTTCTTGTGTGGAATTAGCTCTACTCCTTTTGCTTTCACCTGAAACAAAGCAAGCATTTATAGAACTTATTCGAATTCAGGAGGCTAATAAAGGGAGCGTACTTATCTATAGGAGAAAGTCTCAAAAGGATGACTATTCAAGAATCCCTAGTGACGAGCAAATCAAAACAATAAAAAGTCATTTGCAAGCAGGTATTTACATAGGTCGAGAAAAAATTCGTCCTCGTTACTGTGAGGTATATATGCTTCATATTAAGAGCAAAGATGACGAAGAGTTACTCTTTCACGTAGAATACAGTGCTCGTCCAGCTATTGCAGCTGAGGCAAAAGAAGATGCTAAAGTTGAACCTCTAGTAACACACCCTATTACGAGTCAGTTTTATATTTTCAACAAGGTAAATAAAACGATACGTACCAACGAAACATCAAAAGCGCGTAGAGAGCATTTCATCGACCTGTTATCTGCAATCCTTGGAGGTGAAAAGGCATCAGGATTTATTCTGTCTGATAGCTTTGATTTTAGCAAACTTGAAGAAGCTGGCTGGAATGATATGCTTAATGGTCAGGATGTAGAAAATCTAGTTCGCGTACGTCTAAGAGAGGTGCATTGCAATATAGCAGATGGAGATAAGCCATATATACAAGTCTATAAAGTTCATACGCGACGCTGCTTAACAACCGCCCTTGAAAACATAGAAAGCTCTCCTTATGAAACAGGTTTCCAAGGAGTGATACGAGCTCATTTTGAACTAATGTTTCAAGGCGAAAGCAATCGTCTCGTACTGATTAAATTGATTGATAAACAGCGCATTTTAATCAGTCGAAAAAATCACGAAGCAGATGGAATGCTGTGGCTAAGAAACGCAGGCTTTCTCACACAGCAACCCGATATAGATATAGATGACGAGTAATGGCAAGCCTCTATAATAGCATCCCTTCATTGCTAAAGGGCGGTAGTGAATCCTCACTGACTGATAGGATTGGTGCTGTATTCTGGCGTTACCTTAAAGACAATGAGCTAATCATTCCAACTAATGGCATCGCAAATCAGGTTGTAATCCATGGTTGTACGCTTGACGTGGAAGAAGAAGGTGATAGCATCATCGCAGAAGGAATAGTGGATGGCTTATTTCAACGCATTAAATTAGAAACTCATCAATATAAGTGCTACCGCCTTGTTCTACAGAAATTTCTTTTCCACGTTCTTGGGCTAAGTTCATTGATGGATGAAAGCCAGCTTGGTAGGAAAAAGATGTCTCTTCTTGCTGGCACAACCGCACAGAAAGTCATCAATTTAACGGCTTATGGCTGCACTGTATATTGGTGTCCCATTAATAGTGATTCTGAGTTCAGTGCCGTAGAGCAAGATAATGATGGGAGGTTAAGCAACGAAATTGTCATCATCACCCCTAGAGGAGCTGTACCTAAATCCTTTCAGAGCAAAATCGGCAACTGCCAGCACATTGAACTCAAGCAGCTCATAGATGAAAGTGATGGAGAGATAGATATCAATCCTCTAAGTAATCTCATTAAAGGAGCTAAGCAGAAGCAAGGAGTTTACCCATACTACATACATCCCCAACTCAAGCCTGATTGCATGGAATGGGAAAACTTCAAGCTTGAGATTGGACGCGTGAATATCATTCTTTCTTATAAAAATAAAAATGCTACAGAATCATACAGGCACAGTGATTTGTACTTCTCAAGATCTCCCAAAGCAGAATCACAGGCACTAAGTATTCCCATGACTTTACTCTTGCTTCTGGGGGCAGGATATAAATGGAAAAGCCTTAAAAAGCCCAAGCATCGAAAGTTGCTTGAGCGAACAAATCGTGAACTGCAAACATTCTTCCGTCAATCTGAGCGATTCTATGAAAAAGACGAGAATGGCTTATACCACCCTCGCCTTGCAATCACTGTTGAGCACGCTTATTTATCTGAACTCCAAGAATCGTGGGCGCAGAGTGTCGAGAATGACATTGATGCGTCTGAGAGCAGTGGACTTAGACATGCCATGCTTGAGACCAATCTCGCGAAGCGAAAGTCCACACATGAAGCTTTCGATGAGAACTAACTCTTCTGGGTCAAGCTTGCTTAGTTCAGAATTGATAGCTGCCATCAATTCTTGATGTGACAATTTCTCATGAGGTGTTTTTTCATCCACGCTATCATCAGGGATGGTTGTTTCTATCTCTTCACTTTCCTGCTCTTGAGGCTTAAAGCCAGATAGTAATTGAAAGCGGGAGTTACGAGCAGGTTCAACAATATCTCGAACCTCTCGTTTCAAGATATTCCTAATGGCTGCTTTCATGTAGCTCATGGATCGGGTTTCGTCCATCGCCTCGGCAAGTTCAGCAAAAACTGCTTGTACCCATTCTTCTGCATAGGGAGCAAAAGTCGTTCGCGAGGTAATGTAGATTTCAACTTCTTTGCGAGTGAGTTCATGGAAGGTGAGCATGAACTTCTGTCTTGGTGTTAATTTATGATTGCTCATACTAAACACCCCCCAGATGTCACAAAATCAGACTATATTTTTATTGATATTTTAACTAATTGAAAAATAGTCATTTAAACAAGCACTAAAACCCATCAAGTGCTATTTTGATACCCCCCTATGTCACAAAATAGCTGCATTTCTTTTTTTTGAAAAAATTGTGGGACAGTTGAGGAGTTCAGGGAACTAGGTATGTGAGAGCAAATCGACACTCTCACATCAGCAATGAAATCTGAATTAACAATCCAGCACTGTGAAGAAGCCACGAGACAACTTCTTTACATCATTGACGGTCTCAAAGGGTGGAACTTACTTCTCGGACTCTACGGAAGAAAAAACTCACCCATTGCATCAGAAATCACATGCGCACACAACGAGGCGCAATCAACTCTGCATGATGTTGCCCAAATGACAGCCTTGGCAACCTTCTTGCTACTGGCGGGGAAAGACGTGGAGTCTGAACTTCTCTTCAAATCACTCTCAACTCACATTGAGCGCATGGATGAACTCTCTAGTGAAAGTTCTCGACTCATACAAGGTCTCAATAAGAGCGAAGAATGCGAAGATTTCCAACCTGAACTTCAAGTCCTGCTTATGCCTGTGCTTGAGCACATGGCTGCCCATGGCATGGCAAGCATCACCATCAAGAACGTGAGCGGAAAGGAGGGCAAGTAATCATGACGACTGCCCTTCAAAGCTTCACTAGCCCCTTCGGGGGCACAATCCGCAGCGTCATAATTGATGACCAGCCCTACTTTGTGGGGAAGGACATCTGTGATGCTCTTGGCTACACGAACTCTCGCAAGGCAATGACAGACCACTGCAAGGGTGTAACGAAACGTTACCCCCTTTCCACAAGCGGTGGTACTCAAGAGCTTCGCGTCCTGAACGAGCCAGACCTCTATCGTCTCATTACTCACTCCAAGCTGCCTTCTGCGGTGGAGTTTGAACGCTGGGTCTTTGAAGAAGTGCTGCCCTCTGTGCGCAGAACTGGCGGCTACATGCAAGCCACGCCTGATGAGAGCCCTGAAAGCATCATGGCACGTGCCCTGCTCATTGCCAATGACACTATAGAGCGATTGAAAGCAAAGGAACTTGCCGACCGCCCCAAGACTATCTTCGCGGATGCTGTGGCAGATAGTAAGAGCACCTGCCTCATTGGCGAGCTCGCCAAAATCATCAAGCAGAATGGCGTAGACATCGGGCAGAATCGCCTCTTTGCGTGGTTGCGTGAGAACAAGTACCTCACGAAGAAGAACATTCCTACGCAATACGCTATGGAGCGTGAGCTCTTCCACGTCATTGAGCGTGCCATTGTGAAGCCTGACGGCTCTAGCCTGATTACTCGCACTACGAAAGTGACAGGCAAGGGGCAGCAGTACTTTATCAACCTCTTTCTCGCTGGAAAGGAGGCTGCATGACCCAGCTCTCAATCACTGGCAATCGTGAGGAGTTCTGCATTCCTCAAGGTGCGCTTGGTACTCTCGTTTGCTCGCTCCCCCTTGTGTGGGGGCGAGTAGATGGGCGCGTTCAGGCTTGCATCTACCTCAAGGACGTGCAGTACCCTTCCTTCCAACGCTTGACTAGAAAGGAGGCTTTCCATGCTGAGCTTAGCTGAGATTAGCCAAAAGCTGACGGAGGAGCTAGACAAGAAGCTTGCCTCATTCACCATAGCGAAAGAGCGAGATAGCATCACCTTCACCTGCGTGACAAAAACGAAAGCCATGCAGAAGAAATGGGGATTCCCTGAGATTGCCATTGAGCACTTGCGTGATGAGCGTGGCACTTTCCTTGTCTACCACGTTACAGGAGATTTGCTGCAAGAGATGAACAAGCCCAAAGCCACTGGCAAGGTGGAGTTCTACGATGCTACAGGCAAGAAAGGAGCGAAGAAGTGAAGACCTACGCAATTGACTTTGAATGCTACTACGACAAGCAAGTGAGCATCACCACGCAAGGCACTTTTCATTACCTACGTGACCCGAAATGCGACATCTACATGGTGGCTATCTACTCTGCAAAAGAAGGTTTTGCCTTCGTGGGACATCCTGCTGACCTTGACTGGGAGCAGTTTTCTACTGCGCATTTTGTGGCTCATAATGCAGCCTTCGATAAGGCGTGCTTTGTGCGCCTACAGGAGCTAGGCATAATCCCAGCTTCCATTGCCCCCTCTTGGGATTGCACGGCTGATTTGGCTGCCTTCCTTGGCTCTGGGCGTAGCCTTTCAGCTGCCTGTGAAGAGCTGCTTCAAGTGACACTGGCCAAAGCGACACGAGACAAAATGAAAAGCAAGACTTGGGATGATGCAGTGAAATTGGGGCTAGCGGATGAGCTCGCCCATTACTGCCTCCATGATGCAAAAGCGGCTTACCAACTATGGTGCGCCTATTCTACGCAATGGCTGCCTACTGAACGTGCTCTATCACAGCATACTCGCCTGATGTGTGAGCGTGGGGTGTATGTGGACAAGGCGAAGCTAGAGGCTGGGATGAAGGCTCTTAGTATTACTTTAAAAAACGCACAGCTGGGTATTCCTTGGGCGGGTAGTTATCCACCCTTATCGCCCAAAGCCTTGAAGGAGGCTTGCACCGATGCTGGGATTAAAGCCCCCAAATCTTTGGCTGAGGATTCCCCTGAATGCGCAGCTTGGGAGGAAAAATATGGCTCAGAGTTTCCTTGGGTGGATGCAATGAGGCGATACCGCAAATCAAACACCTTGCTCAAAAAGCTTAGCACGTTGCATTCTCGCCTTCGCCCTGATGGCACGTTCGGCTTTGGCTTGAAGTATTTTGGCGCACACACTGGCAGATGGTCTGGGGATGCAGGGTTTAACATTCAGAATCTCCCCCGCACTGAACGCTTTGGAGTGGATTTGCGCTCTATGCTAACGGCTCGTCCAAACAAGACATTCATCATATCCGACCTTGGGCAGATTGAGCAACGCGTGCTCTCGTGGCTTGCTGGTGACAACTCCATGATGGAGCAATTAGCCACTGGCATTTCTG
>CAYJJD010000096.1:0-8960 GCA_964370425.1 uncultured Akkermansia sp.
GGGGGATTTTCTGAAATCAGGTTAACGTATATGGGACGCCGTCCTTGCATCCTGCCAGAGGAGCTGAGCCCCTCTGGACTCCCGCTCTAGGTGTCGCGTTTGGGTGATACGTCAGCTAGATATAATGCTTTAACTTACTGGTCCCCTATACGGACTTGATGCCGTAGCGTCGTAGTAATGTGAGCTCTTTTTCCGTGAGCTTTTTTGCGCTCGCGAGCACGAGGGCTGCGGATTTCTTGCTCTTCTTGTAGCCCAAGAGGTAGTGCAGTAGGGTGTTCACCAGCCGTGCGAAGCGCAGTCGCTTCATGTAGGATGAGGCTCTCTTCAGGCATTTTTCTAGCCCCTGATGGTCTTCTACCGCGATGACGACTCCGTCACAGATGGCGGCACTCTCGCCTATGCCGCGTTTCGAAAGGTAGTTTGCAAGTCGCTGCGCGATCTCGGCATCATTCTCACGCTTGTCATGTGTGATTTCTTGCTCCGAGTTGCTAGGACGTTGGAGGGCGAAGAGGCTCACGCCTTCTTTTTCACAGAGTTCACGTACTTGCTCACGCTGGAGCACGATGGTGCGGTCTGCTTCGATGACGATATGCTTAATTCCAGCGCGCAGGCAGTGATGTATCGTGCCTAGCCCGATACAGGGTACGTCAAAGCGCATGTCATGCCCCCATTTTGTGATCTTGCATAGGATCTTCTCGCCTGTGAACTCAGAGACACGCGACTGGGCGATGCACTCATTTGTCCCTTTGTAGCCTTCCACGCAGAGTACGTGCTCGCCCTGCATGACTAGGCTCTGTCCTATGTCGAGGCTGGCTATCTCACTCGCATACTGCATACCTTTCTCAGCGATGGCGCGTATGTCTTCGCTAGGTGCTGGCCCTGCGATGTGTCCTGCAGGGGGCATGGACTGCTCCATGTATACGGTGGAGGGGAGGGGGGTGATGTCTTGTTCTAGTATATACTGGCATACCGCTCCGAAGATGGTGTGCGCATTTCTCTTATCGAGCTGGGCGAGTAAGCGTCGCGCGGTCGCATCAGGCCATAGGGTGTAGATGCAGGAGGGCTTGATCTGTCCGACGAGCACGCATTCCTTCACGCCATGTTGCTTCATGAAGGCTCGGGGTGCTTCTAGTGTGCCGACGCGGCAGCAGGTGTAGTGGTCGCAGAGTGCTTTGAACGATTCTTCTTCCGCACCACGGAATCCCACGCCGACGATGCGGCGTCCCGCGCGCTTCGCGCCCTCAGCGAGGAGGCGAGGGTATTCTCCAGCTCCTGCTAAGATGCCGAGCGGGGCTTGCTCTGGCTCACAGGACATCAGGGTGTTCTAAGAAATAAGCTATGCGCTGCATGAGGCGGCCTATGTCGCCACCATCGACGACGCGGTGGTCGAAGGACGCGACGATGTTCGCCTTCTCCACAGGGATGAAGCACTCGACTTCATCGCTCCAGACGGGCTCCTTCACCACGGAGCCTACGCCGAGGATGAGGCTTTCGCTCGGGAGTGGCATGGGCGTGGCGTTCGTGAGTCCGAAGCCACCGAAGTTCGTCACGGTCGCGATGCCCCCACCTTGGTATTCCGCGCTGAGGCGACGCTGGCGGGCTTGACTGACGAGCTTGTTGTACTCTTCGACGAGTTCGCCCATCGTGTATTCATTTGCCCCGCGCATGACGGGTACCATCACGCCATCGTCCACCTGCACGGCGATGCCTATGTCGATGCGCTTCGGGGTGAGGATGCGACCGCCGACCATGTAGCCTGCTGACTCAGGAGCTTCTGCCAGCGCGAGCGCGAGTGCGCGCACGAAGTAAAGGGTGATACCAGGCTTCACTGCCTGCCTCTTGCGATGCAGGATGATGGGTGCCATGAAGATGGGGCGGCTCGCGCTCGCGATGGGGCGTCGCCATGTGCGCTGCATGCTGCTCGCCACGCTGCGTCGCATGGGGGATGCCTGTCGCGATGGCCAGCCATCCACATAGTTCATGAACTGCTCGAAGTCCTCGATCGTGATGCGCCCACCGACTCCTGTGCCAGTGATATAAGCGAGATCCGCCTCCGTGATACCGAGCTCATCCATGCGAGCCTTGATGCGAGGGGAGAGGAAGCTAGCGCCGCGTATGGGCATGGGGACAGGGAGTCCACCTGCTTGTCCGCGTGCCGAGGAGAAGTTCTCGCGGAACTCACCCTCCGTGCGGAAGTGCGCGCCATCGTGGTTCGCATTCTGAGGCATGGCCTCGATGTGTGGTGAGCTTTCTTCGGCTGCCTCAGCCGCCTCAGCTGTCGAGTTCGTCAGTCCTTGGCGTTCTATTTCCTCCTCTGTCGCTTCGATGTAGCCCAGTGTCGTGCCGACGGCGAGCGTCTCGCCCTCAGCCGCGAGGAATTCCTCCAGCGTGCCGCCACAGAGTGCGGTGACGGACATGACTGCCTTATTTGTCTCGACTTCGATGATTTCCTGATCGGCGATGACGATGTCACCGGGCTTGACGAGGAAGCTCATGATAGTGGCCTCCGTGATGGACTCACCGAGCTGGGGCATGAGGATGGGGATTTTTGGCATAGAATAATGGGGCGGGGAAAAGAGGTGCGGATCTGAAAAAGAAAAATATTAAAGTGAGAGCAGGTAGCGCAGCGAATGGCTGATATCCACGGCGTGAGGACGGTGTGCTCTCCAGAGATCAGGATGCTGGGGGATGGGCGTGTCCTTCGCGCAGTGGCGCAGGGGAGCGGCATCCAGCAGGTGGAATCCCTCGCTGCTCACGCGGGCGATGATCTCAGCGGCGACTCCACCATAGGGGAAGTCTTCGCTCACGACTAGCAAGCGCCCCGTACGTGCGACAGAAGCGAGCACTGTGTCCATGTCGAGTGGGCGGATGCTACGCAGGTCGACGACCTCGACTTCGTAGCCATTCTTAGAAGAGAGCTCTTCTGCGGCCTTCAGAGCCTCGGGCACCATGGCGGAGTAGGCGACGACGGTGGCGTGGCGGCCGTGACGCGCGATACGCGCTTTGCCGATGGGAAGCGCAGCTTCGCCATTCTCTGGCATCCAGCTATCAGCCTTCAGCCATCGGTATAGGAACTTATGCTCTGCGAAGACGACTGGGTCGGGGAGTTCGACAGCCATTTTTAGCATGGCATAGGCATCAGACACCGTCGCCGGGGTCAGCACATGCAGACCGGGGAAATGCGCGAAGAGTGCCTCCATGCTCTGGCTGTGGTAAGGTCCACCACCAGGTGTGCCCCCCGTAGGGAGACGCAGCGTCACGTTCACAGGGATGCCTGTGCGGTAGTAATGCGCCGCACAGTTATTCGCAAACTGGTTCAGCGCGATGGTGGAGAAGTCCGCGAACTGCATCTCCACGATGGGACGCATGCCACCGAGAGCAGCACCCATCGCCAGTCCTATCATCGCGTCTTCGCTGATGGGGGCATTCTTCACCCTGTCGGGGTAGAGGTCATACAAGCCCTTCGTGGCCTTGAACGCTCCGCCGAATACGCCAGCGATGTCCTGTCCGTAGAGGAACACGCGGGGATCTTCGGCGAGAAGCTCCTTCATCGCTTGCTGGATGGCATCTATGTAAGTTACGCTCATGCTGATGCTTTATAAAGATAGGTTGAATAAAAAAAATTACTGTTGGGCCTGTGCCCATGATGTGGCGATCCAGTCCTCCTCCTGCACGCGCGGTGCGGGCTCTTTCTGCGCCTGTGCGACATCGGCACGTACCTCTTCCGTGCAGGCAGCCTGTATCTCGCTGATCTCCTCTTCCGTGATCCAGCCTAGCTCCAGAAGCTGGCGGCGTGCGACATCGAGGCAGTCACGGTCTGCGTAGGCGTCCTTGAGCTCCTGTGGAATATAGCACGCGTCATCATGCTCACCATGACCACACTGACGCAGCGTGTGCGCGAGCACCCACTGAGCTCCCCCACCAGCGCGCGCCGCCTCTATAGCCGCGTGCATGGTCTGGAGAGTCGCGAGGAAGTCCGTGCCATCACACTCCCATGTGCCCATGCCGTAGCCCTGACCGCGCTCCATGAGTGACTCGCAGGCGAACTGCTGGTCATTGCGCGTCGAGTAGGCGAACTGGTTATTCGTCACGACGACGACTAGTGGTAGCTTCTCCACAGCTGCCATATTGCAGCCCTCGTGGAAAGCCCCCGTGGATGTCGTGCCATCACCTGCACAGGTGACTCCGACTACGTCCGTCATCCCCTGAAGACGCTTCGCCATCAGCATACCTGCCGCGACAGAAACCATCGCACCGAGGTGAGAAATAGGTGTGGGATTCCCCACGTCAGGGCGACCCCAGTGGACATTCCCATCGCGACCGCTCGTCAGGCTCGTCTTCGTGCCTAAGTACACGCGCGCGGCATCCAGAGGTCTATCCCCCCAGACGAAGCGACCTGCATTCTCACGAATGAAGGGGCTGTACACGTCATGACCGCGAGTTAAGAAGCTAGCCTGACACGCGGCGATGGCCTCGTGACCACGCCCTAAGAATACTCCGCCCATGATTTTCCCCGCCTTGTAAAGAGCTGATATCTTATGGTCAAAGCTACGCGCGAGCTCCATGCCTCGGTAGGCGGTGAGAGCGGCTTCTTTAAGCTGACAGAGATCCTGCGGGGAGTTCATAGATTAATTATAGGGCATGTAGAGAAAAAATCAAGCCCCATCTCTGGAAATAAAATCACCGCTAGCAATGCGAGGCACTGCTAGCGGTGATAGTGAAGATGTAGCTAAAGCCTAGCTTTTAGAAGGAGATCTGGTAGCCTACAGCCGCGTTCATCTGCGTTTGGAGATCGCGGGTCTCAGCCGCTGCGTCCACGTAGATGCTGGCACGTGGTGATACAGGGATGTAGAGACCTACACCGAACTCATAAGCTGTGTTCCCAGCCTCTGCACCGACGACGGTGGCACTCTGCCCAGGGTTCGCCAGTAGGCTAACTTCTGTCTCTGAGTTGCTATCACCGCTGTCGAACTTCGCGAGACCTCGCAGGGAGAATGTAGCGTGACGGTCGAAGATCTTACCACCTATCGTCGTTTCGTAGCGCATACCTACACCGAAGGAAGCATAGCTGAGATCCTGAGAGCCTACTTCCAGACCTGCGTCACCTGTTTCCGTGTAGCCGTCTATGCTCGTGGACTGGTAGGTGAAGTTCAGGATAGGCTGAAGGACGCTAGAAGAACTTCTGTTGAGCGGGATGAGGTAGCCGAGCTCATAAGTCAGACCATAGGTCATGCCCGAGCTAGAGCCTTCGGTTGTCACGTCACCTGTGCTCGTTGGGAGAGTACGTGTGAGTGTTGTATCAGCGATACCGACGATGGCAGCGAAGCTGTTTGTCCAGCGACCGCGGTTGATATGAGCGTAGAGGTTCACGTAGTAGGTGTTCAGCTCACCCTCACCCGCGTCAGCAGCTGTCGCTGTCAGATCGCCATACACGGCGGAGATCGCACCACCGAAGGAGAATGTGTCACTGACCTGCTTGTCATAACCCACGCTACCGCCGAAGCCGCTCAGCGTGTGACCTGCGGAGTAATCCGTCGCGTCGAGCTCGCTGTCGTTCACCATGCCCTCGATCCAGAAGTTACCTGCGCCCTTCTTCGTTTCGCCCACATAAGCAGCGCGGCTGAAGGTGCTAGCGCGGTCGCGCATCACGCGCAGCTGACGGTCCATGTCCCCCTTGAGCGCGGAGCCGAGAGCTGTCGTGCTCGAGCCAGCGATCGCAGCGGCGAACTGATTCGCAGCAGCTGCATTACCTGCTGTGATGTAGTCGTCGAGCTCATTAAGCACCTTCACGATGTCGCTATCAGCGCTACCAGAGCCCTGAGGGTTGACCGAGTAGTACAGCTCGTTCACGAGCTGCATGCCTGATACATTATTTCCTATCGTACCGACGGCGTGATCGTTGTAGAAGTTAATGTTCTGGTCTGCGACGACGATGAGATTATCACCTTCTGTTTCGAAGCGTGCATTCGTAAAGGTCTTTTCTAGCTCAATGCCCTCGAACTCGACAAGTCCGTCTTCACCATCGCTGCCCGCCACGTCAGAGACGGTCAGTAGGGTGAGATCCTTCGCGGCGACACCCTCATCCATGCTGATTTCGCGTGAGGAGTCGATATCAGCGATGACAAGTGTGCCTCCTGATGTGAACTCTATTTCGCCACCAGTGAAGATTGTCATATGTGATTTGTCAGCGGCGATAGAGTCAGCCATGGCCTGTCCGTCTACCGTGACCGTCACCTTTCCATCTTTACTGACACTGGAGTCTTCACTCAGTGTGGTGGTGCTGGTGCTCAGATTATCCTGATCGTCCTGATGGAGAATGATGTTTGCGCCTGATGTGCTGATCTCTTTTATTTCGTTGCCATAGACATTTGTCAGGGTGATTTCGCCTGCAGTGCCACCAACGGTGAGCTCATGACTTGCTATAGCATTGATAGAAGCTCCTTCTAGGACAGTGACGATGGTTGCGTCGTCATAATCACCGATGTAGTCGCTTCCTGTACCTGTGATGTAGACCGTTCCTGAGAGCTTGGAGTCCTCATCGCTCGTGAGAGTATCGACGTAGAAGACATCACCGCTGGCCACATTGAGGTGTGCGTTTTGGAGCTTAAGTGACGAGAGTTCAAGGCGAGCGTTGCTGGAGTGCTGCGCATTAATGGTGAGGTTATTTGCAATGACATCTCCCTTGAAGACGCTTACCTTATCATTGTTAAAGGTGGCAGAGTCTTCATCTATTCCGTCGCCCAGTAGTGTGAGTGTGACACCTTCGTCACCGCGGACATTGTTCAGCATGACTGTATCCTCATCGTCTACAGGAGCGAGTTGCTTATAATCGGGGGTAAGATCTTTGCGGTTTGTGAGATCGATGGTTGTATCTTGATCGACATTGATATTATTCACAGCGTCGAGAATATCGTAGCTGATGAGCTGACCGTCGGTGCCAAGAATGGGGGCGATGTAGTTGAGGTCACCTGTTTCAATTTTTTCGCTCGCGGCGAAGTTCTCACTTGTGTTCCATGTTCGTCCTGTAGCGACCTTAACGTCGAGTTGGATATTGCCGTCAGATTCTGCATAAAAGACATCATGTCCGGTCATGATGAGATCATAAATGGCATCTGTCGATTCATCTGTCAGGACAAAGTTATTCCATGTGATGGTATCAAAGTTTTCTCCGCCCTTTTGCTGGTCGATGAGCAGGTAGTCACCTGCAGATAATTTACTACCGTCGTCTTCGAGTTCTTCAAGGCTCAGTACGATCGTCTTATTCCCTAGGTATTTAAAGCCTTGAAGCACGAGTGAATAGTCATCTGTGGAAAGATCTCCAGTAATTGTCAGCCTGCTGATTTCGAGGGCGTCGAATCGATTGCTCCCTTCAATGCTCAGCGTACCAGCTATCAGAGATCCACCGTCTTCCGTCGCCTTTCTGATAGTCAGGCTATTCGTTCCTGCATCAATGAATCCCTCATTATCCAGCGTTTCTATCGTGCTATCATTTTCGATGTTGAGTGTCGCATCATCTCCTATCGTGAGAGTCACGGCATCGCTGCTTTCTAAGAGGAAGCTATACACGTCTACCGTTGCATCATCGGCAATATTCAGCGTACCATCACCAGCGACGATACCTACATCGGATTCATTCCCAAGATTCAGAGTCGCGTAATCACCGATATTCACCGCTATCTCATCCGCTACACCAGCAAGCGTCATCTTGCCCACGGTCACTTCGCTAGGAGCAGAGGAGGTGCCCGAAGCGATGGTGAATGCACCCTCACCGCTTACTTCGCCTATATCTGAGCCATTACGCACGACCACATCGTCACTACCTTCGGCTGTACCCGCGATGACGAGGGTGTCGAGCGTGAGTGTGCCGAAGGAGCTATCTGTCTGCACCGTGAGATTAGCCGCATTGATGTTACCACCCTTGGAGGTCGCTGCATTGATGACGACACTGTAGTCAGCAGCGCTCAGCGTGCCTTCACTAGTCAGGCTGTCCAGTGTCGCTATGCCCGTCGCTATATCATCAGCCCCTAGTGTCAGCGTAGCATCCTCTCCGATGACGACGTCGCGAGAGTCTGTGCCGAAGTCGATAATGGTCGTTTCAGATTCGTCAGCGATGGTGATACCACCCACACCACTCAAGAGACCTATGGTTGACGTACCTCCTATAGTCGTTGTATCTTCAGTACCTGTCAATGCAAGTTCACTAACAGTGAGCTGGGAGAAGGAGCTACCGCTGACTGCGGTCAAGACATCCCCTATGATGTCGCCACCACTGTCCGTGACATTATTAATAGTGATATCATACAGATCTGCCCCATCGATCGTGCCTGCACTCGTCAGACTATCCACCGTGAGATCGGCGTCAAGTTCTTTGAGTTCTTTCTCACCGATCACGAGATCCACCGCCTGAGCAGTGGCGGGAAGCAGGGAAACGGTGACTGCGCCTGCGAGTAGCGTGAGCGTTGCAAATGTGCGAGCTGTGGTGAAGCAGGCGCGTAGGGACTTTAACAAAGGGGTGGATAGACGAATTTTCATAATATTATATGTAAAGCTCAAATCATATTTTTCTTATAGATGGAATATGGGCTAAGGAAAATACGCTGAAACTTGCTACCGCATCTTCTAATAAAATGGGCCTTTATTCAAGAAAATTTCACCCTTATATGTCTAATTTTGTGTCATGAGGTGATTTTTTGTTTGAACAAATCTAGATTTTGAAATAGACGATATATTTATTATTTATGCTTTCTGTTATATATAACAAGCGCATGCCTCTTTATCACTAATAAGAGATGCCGCGTCGCTTTATTTCAGTGGGGCGGCTGAGAAATCGCATAAAGTTCTGTGATGGCTTCTCAAAAATAAAGATAATGTTCTCTGCTTTTTTGTTCTTATCGGGCGATTAGTCAAGGGCACCTTGCGAAATTAGTCCGAGTAGAATGATGGTCTCGAAAATGAGCGAA
>CAYJJD010000097.1:0-8449 GCA_964370425.1 uncultured Akkermansia sp.
AACCCCCCCTACTCGATTTTTCTCGCACTAGCCAAGAAAAACCAACACATCATTGACTCACAAGGTGTAGCAGCTGCATTATTATATACGCACACGACTTGCAACGACACGATCTAGAGACATCGAATCTTTTTTTCATCTTTTTTTGTATTTTATTGACAAATCATATTTTTATGATAATCTCTCTGTATATGAACTTACCATTATCCATTATCACTACTCTAGCAGCAGGCGCAAGCCTCGCTCATGCTACGACACAAGAACATGAAATCCCATTAATCTACGGCATGGATTTCAACAATCCGTCTACCCCCAGTGATAACGTAGCTGATGAAACAAAGGATTCATCCCCTAGTTTCACAGAAAGTGGTACACCCACACTGAACGGGGAAGGCTTAAGCTTAAATGCCGGTTACTATACGATGGGCACTAACCTAAACCTTACGAATGGAGTTACTTTCGTCAGCACCATTACTAATAAAGCAGCCGCGTGGGACGGACTATGGTCCGTGCAGATGGATAATGATAGATACATTTCTTTGTGTACTAATGGCGCAAGTGGCTTCGCGCTTCGTACTACAACTGCTGGAGCAATTACCGCTTCTGACAAATCTCACAATTTCACGCAACAAATTAACTATAATTCAGTTACGTCTATCGTAACAATGCAGTATGTCGAAGGTGGAAACATCGACATCACGCTGAGACTTTATGATGCAAGTAATGGTGAGTTTATCACACAGGCTAGCTACAATAATGTTAGTGAATCATTTAGTGGTCGGTACAGCAGCACCGTAGATCAGATTATCGTCGGTAATGGAGCGAGCGGTTTAGCAGGTCCTGGCACCTTAGATAACTTTGGTGTTTATAATGGTCTCGTTACTGAGGACACAATGGACTGGTTAGCCCTGAGCCTCAGCGAAGGCAAGAGCATCGCTGAAGTTCAGTATATCCCTGAGCCCAGCACCGCTACTCTTAGCCTGCTTGCACTCAGTGGTCTTCTTGCACGTCGCCGTCGCAAGAATGGCTAATAAAACACATTACATTAATAATTTTGAGAGCCTAGCCCCCCTATAGAGGGGGGCTAGGCTCTTAGATTATACTAGATAAGAAGTCTCGCGAAATGCAGCTTAACGCAGAACTCCCAGCTTCATCCATCAGTCTATCTTACGCATCGAAGTAGTCTCCAAGCTAGCTACCAAGGATCATTTACTCTGAGCGTCGCGCAGGAGCTGAGCAATGCTCGTATTGATAAGCACGAGATGAGCCCCTTCATTGATATCCTCAGAGTGCCATGTCTGTATCGTCGCATTCACATCGATCCCGTAGCTGGCAACGAGGTATTCGAGCATCTCAAGAGATCCACTTCGGGCTGCCTGAGCAGCTGCCTGCGTGAGTACCTCTTGATTACACAGATCAGGACGCGCTTGAAGAATTCGCTGGAGCACTCCTATATCATTATACGAGCAGGCTCGCGAGATATTAAGCTCATCTCTATTTTTTGCGAGCCAGTCATACCACACAATGCAGATATTACCCGTATAGCGAATGGAAATGAGGTGATCAGCGGACGTTTGCGCTCGCACATCATAGCTTTCGACAGAATAAGTGCCTATCTCACTACCGTCCATGACATCATACTTCGTCCATGACATCTGCCCATTCTCCAAACTGCCTGTGAGAGCATGCGGTGGACCAATCGCGCTGATGATCTCCTGAGAACTCCTCCCCATCATCAACTGGAAAGCCGTATCATCAGATGAAATACATGAAATAAGAGCTATACTGCTGACAGCAGACACGAGAAATGAAGGTAAATGAATCATCGTAATTTACTTCTATAAAGCTGAATCGCGCGTGGCCTTGCTTGCATCATGCAATAATTTCTCTTGTAATTCATTACTTAAATCACTTTTAGTCCACGGAAAGCAATTTATCTTAAAGGGCAAATCGCCGTATTCTATCGAGCGCATGGCCGAATCGTAGTCATCGCCCAATTGTAATGTAAGCGGTAAATTCAAATGTGTAAAGGGTTCATCGATTCCCAAGAGCGAGGCTGTTGCCTTTTTTTGAGCATGAGATAGAGCAAGAATTTGCACCACGCCACCCGGATTATTAGTAGTACTGTTTGGAGAATCTGAACTATCGATTGAGACGAGTCTATCAATACCTCCTAGATGATTATTTTTTTTCATGACAATTTCCTTATAGTTGTAGGTCAAGGGATTTTTTTCAGGCAGCCTTGCGATCCCATCTGCATCACAGGTCAGCAAGAGAGGTGTGTCTTTGTATTTTAAGTAACGATAAAAATCTCTCACAATCGTGTACCCAGGACCGCTTGGATAAACTGGCACGGTACCTATAAGAACCAGTGCTCCTGCAACGCCCTTGCCATTTTTATCAACTACTTTTACCTGTAGCTCCTCTTTCGTTTTTTGTTGGAAGCAGTATGATTGACAACTGGAGCAAGTCATACCTAAAAAAGCAGCTCCTAATAACACAAACGTTCTTTTCATTTTCTCCATCATTGTTTCTTCTTTTTAGTATTCTTTTTAGGGGACCTTGCAAAATTAGCAGCTTCGGATTTTGCTTGCAGTTTGGATGATAATTTGCGGCGTTTGGGCGCGCATAGCGAGCTATGTAAGCCCAAAAAGCTGTAAATTCTCGCCAAAATGCGGCAAAAGGCGTGCTGTTTCGCTCATTTTAGAGACTAGCTTTCTGCTCGGACTAATTTTGCAAGGTCCCCTTTAGTACATTAGCACAATAGTAAATTTTTGCAATACACTTCTTTCTCTTCTCAGAAATGCCTGAGTCATACCTGAGAAAAGGCTTGGTTTTCGAGATAAATCATACTATACTCTCCGCGCAGAATCATGAAATCCTTCATCCGTTTACTTTTCTTACTCATCTGTAGTTTTTTCACAGCTGCGGGCATCGCCATCCTCTTTATATACGGTGAAAAGGGATTTCAGTTCATTGATTTACCAGGTGGGGCACGATTCGGAGCACTGGCGTACTGGAGCTACGCGCTCATGGGGCTGCTCTTCACAGCCGTCTTCGGCTACCTCGTCACGCGCATCATCACCCCCGCGCTTGCCCTCGTGCAGGCTGGCTGCTTCTTACTCATCGCGACGGCTGGACATCTAGCTAACCAGCAGTACACAGAAACGGATCACCTCATCTCCCTAGATCCCGAGATGAAAAGCCCCCTCCAACTCGGAGATATGGCACTGTACGTCACAAAGCTTAGCCCCATGGGAATAGAGCATGCCGCCGACATCACGATCAAGGCAGGCAAGGGCGAGCACACACAGACCCTCATCATGGGGCAGACTATCTCAGAGCGCGGCTGGTATATCACCTACTGGGGCGGCTTCGATGACGCTATCTCTATAGCATGTCTGTATCAGCCCGGTGGCTTCTGGCTGCGCATGGGTAATATAGGCTGCGTACTCAGCATAGCCGCGAGTGGACTCACCCTCATGCTGCGCAAGAAGAAAGCCCAAGTTCAAGATACAAACTCGACAACCCCTAGCAGCACAAACTAATCTCCCATGCCTACGGTATCCCTTTCCCTAGACACGCGCTCCTACGACATCGTCGTTGAAAATGGAGCGATAGACTCGGTGGCTTCCCTGCTGAAGGCTCAGAATATCTCGGGGCGCGTCGCCCTCATTACCGACTCAACAGTCGCGCCTCTCTATGCGGATCGTGTCGAAGCGAGCCTCAGTGCTGCTGGCGTGAGCTTCAGCCGTCACGTCTTTCCTGCTGGAGAGCAATCAAAGAGCTTTCAAACGGTAGAAAGCCTCGTCGGTGAGATGGTCGAAGCAGGACATGACAGAAAGAGCATCGTCATCGCGCTAGGCGGCGGAGTCGTCGGCGACATGGCGGGCTTCCTCGCTTCCATTTATTACCGAGGCATCCCCTTCGTCCAGATACCTACGACTGTCATGGCTCAGGTCGATAGCTCAGTCGGTGGGAAGACCGCTGTCGATGTCATCGGCGGGAAGAACCTTGTCGGTGCCTTCCATCAGCCGCGCATGGTCATCGTCGATCCTGAGACACTGGACAGCCTCCCCCCTCGCGTCGTGCGCGAAGGCATGGCGGAGATGGTGAAGCACGCAGCGATACGTCAGCCCTCCATGATACCCGCCCTCATCCAGATGGCGGAGGAAATCGAAAGCGGATTCTCCCCTGAGACACGCGCTCAGCTCCCCGAGATCCTCGCGGACAATATAGCCATCAAGGCGCGCATCGTCGAGCAGGATGAGGAAGAGCGACTCGGCATCCGCGCCCTGCTGAATCTCGGGCACACGCTCGGGCATGGTGTCGAAGCCTCCCTCCCTTATGGTGAGATGCTGCATGGTGAGGCCGTCTCCTACGGACTACGCGCAGCCCTCTTCCTCTCACGCCTGCATGCGGGGCTTTCTGAGGAAGATGAACAGACTATCCTTCATTTGCTCAAGGTCATTGGCTTACCGCTCACCCTCGACTCATCCATGGACGAGGAGCTTATCCTGAAAAAGACCGCTACGGACAAGAAGTTCTCCGCTGGCGCGATACGCTTCGTGCTGCTTGACCGCCTCGGGGAAGCGCACGTGAGCGATAAAGTGACTGTCGATGATCTGAAAAAGGCAATTCAGTGCTTGAAGTCAGATCCTGCTTTGTGCTAGAATAATTCATAACTTGAACTTTATTATGATTGACCCACGTATTACTCAGCTCGCTAAGAATCTCATCACCTATTCATGCCACCTCGAAGCTGGTGAGCATGTCCTCATCGAAGTGACGGACGTGCCTGATAGCATCGGTCTCGCCCTCATCCGCGCTGCACGCGAAGCAGGAGCGCACCCTCATTTACGTGTGAATCACTCACGCCTGACACGCGAGATGTTCATGGGCGCAGAAGAAGCCCAGTACAGCGATATCGCCGAGATCTCCCTCGCAGAGATGCAGAAGATGTCTGCCTACATCGGCATACGCGGTGGGGATAACAGCTTCGAATACTCCGATGTTCCTTCTGACCGCATGAGTCTCATCATGAAGCTACTCCGCCCCATGCAGGATCAGCGCGTGAACCACACGAAGTGGTGCGTGCTGCGCTGGCCATCCCCCTCCATGGCACAGGCTGCGGGCATGAGCACCGAGGCCTTCGAAGACTTCTACTTCCGCTGCTGCTTGGCTAACTACGCTGAGCTAAAGGTCGCGATGGACAAGCTCGGCGAGCTGATGATGAAGACGGATCAGGTACGCATCGTAGGACCTGGTACTGACCTCAGCTTCTCGATCAAGGGCATGCCAGCCATCACCTGCGCAGGGAACTGCAACATCCCTGACGGTGAAGTATTCACCGCGCCTATCAAGGACTCTGTGAACGGCAAGATCAGCTACAACACGCCTTCCGTCTATCGTGGCATAGGCTTCGACGGCATCGTGCTGGAGTTCAAGGATGGGAAGATCGTCCATGCGGAGTGCAATGGCAAGACTGACGAGCTCAATAACATCCTCGACAGCGACGAGGGCGCACGCTTCATCGGTGAGTTCGCCATCGGTACGAACCCTGAGATCCTTCACGCGATGCGTGACACGCTCTTCGACGAGAAGATCGCGGGCTCATTCCACTTCACCCCCGGTCAAGCCTACGAAGACTGTGACAATGGCAATCGCTCACAGGTCCACTGGGATCTTGTGAATATCCAGCGCGCCGACTATGGAGGCGGTGAGATGTACTTCGACGGCGTTCTCGTCCGTAAGGATGGTGTCTTCCTTGACCCTACCTTCGCTATCTTAAACCCACCCGCTAATCTTAAATGAGTGAATCATCTGAAACAGTAAGACCTCCCAGCATCTGGGAGATCTTACTAGGAACTCGCTGGAGGAAGATCTTCTGGATCTGCGTCCTCGCAGCTTTCGTATGCTTTCAATGCGTGAAGATCTTTGGCAGAATGGGGGCTAACGACCTCCAGCTCACCTACACAAAGATCGCACAAGCTGACTTTAATAGCCAGTCAACATTACGCGTCGCCTTCTTCGCCGATGTGCATGAGAACCGCGAACTACTAAAAGAGTCCATCGAGCATATCAAGAAGGCAGATCCCGATCTTATCGTCTTCGGTGGTGACCTCGTCATGGTAGGTCAGCGCATGAAGCGCACCCATGAACTCATCGAGACCCTGCGTGAGCTGCCGAAGATAGCCCCCACCTATGCCATTCTAGGTAATCAGGACATGGAGCGACTCCCCGAAGTACAGCGCGTGCTGGAAGAGGCGAAGATACAGATCCTGCGCAACGAGCGTCTCGACTGGACAGCGCATGATGGAAGCCGCATCACAATCATCGGGCTCGGTGATTGGAATGAAGGCGACATGAAGCCCGATCTCTGCATGAAGGCACCAGCGAAAGAAGAGTACCCTGTACTCCTCCTCTCGCATGACCCTGAGAGTCGTCAATTCCTAGACAATTATGACTGGGATATCATGCTCAGTGGGCACACGCATGGCGGACAGCTAGGAGTTCCCTTCTCGGAGAAGTATATCAGCTTCCGCTCGGACATGCCAGGTGGTCTCTACCCCTTTAAGAATGGCAGGAAGATCTTCGTCACGCGAGGTGTGGGGTCGATACACGGCATGCGTTTCTTCTGCCCACCAGAACTGAGCATCATCGACATCGAATCAAGTAATGCTCAGTAAGCGCAGCACTGCGACTACGCGAAGCAAGAATGCGAAATTGCATGGAAAAAATCCTTGCAAATTTCGCATAAATTCGTTAGTGTTTCTTCATTCAGGGTAAAGATACCCACCTCCTTGATCTTCCATACTCTCTACACAAGGTTTACATGAAAAAATTTCACTTCCTCGGCATATGCGGCACGGCCATGGGGGCTTTTGCGGCAGCACTGGCGAAGCAGGGGCATCGAGTCACAGGCTCTGACGAAAAGGCATATGACCCCATGCGCTCATTTCTGATCGATAAGAAAATTGAGTTTTTCGAAGGCTTCTGCGAGACGAACATTCCTGCTGATGCAGACATCGTCATCATTGGTAACGCAATGAGTCGTGGAAATGTCGAAGTCGAAGCGACGCTGAACCGAGGCTTACGCTATATGAGCCTCCCTGAAGCGATTAAGGAGTTCCACCTCTGGGGTCGCCATAACTTCGTCGTCACAGGCACGCACGGGAAGACGAGCACCACTTCGCTCCTCGCGTGGCTGCTAGAAGACGCAGGGCTAAAGCCTAACTTCCTCATCGGCGGCATCCCACGTAATTTCAAACGCGGCGCACGCTTTAAGAAATCACAGTACACCGTACTCGAAGGTGACGAATATGACACGGCCTTCTTCGACAAGCGTTCAAAGTTCCACCACTACCTGCCTGAACTCGTCATCGTGAACAACATCGAGATGGATCACGCAGACATCTTCGATAATCTGGAGCAGATTAAAAAATCCTTTTACCATCTCCTCCGCCTCGTACCCAGTAAAGGATGCGCACTCGTGAATGCAGACTGCAAGAACTGCCGCGAGATCGCATCACGCATTCCTAGCGAAGTACCAATAAAGCTCATAGGACAGGGCGAGGATGTCGATATCCGCATCGAGAATATTACTTACACCGAGCAGAGCAGCAGCTTCACCTTAGAAGGTGAGCCCTACTGCATCCCCATGACTGGTGAGTTTAACGTGTATAATGCCGCTATGGCTGCGAGTGCAGCGCGATTCGCAGGCGTGAGTCCCGAAAAGATTCGCCATGCTCTCACGACTTTTAAAGGCATCGCACGCCGTCAGGAACTACGCGGCTGTGAGCGTGGCGTATGTGTGATAGACGACTTCGCGCATCACCCTACAGCGATCTCTAAGGCTGTACATGCCCTGCGCCAGCGTTACCCTCAGGGGCGTATCGTCGCTATATTCGACCCAAGAAGCAACACTTCGGGCAGCAATCTATTCCAAAAAGAACTCGCAGACGCACTCGCAGAGGCTGACTACGCCGTCGTCGCCCCCGTAGAGAACGCCTGCAAGTACACAGCGGAGACCATTCTTAATATTGGCATGTTATCACAGGACATCCGCAGCACGGGCACGGAGTGCTACCTAGCTAAGGGAGTCGAGGACATAGTCCAGCATCTTGTCCCAGACGCGCGTGAGGGCGATGTGCTACTCGTCATGAGTAACGGAGGCTTCGGTGGAATACATAAGAAGCTACTGAATGCCCTCGCTGGGAGCTAGGGGGATTTTAGCAGTCACTTTTACCGCCGTACATAGCAGTGAGCATGTACGGCGTTTTCTTGCCCTTCATTCTCGATGGCAGAAAGTAGCATACATGTATCCTTGAATATGATAATCCTCAGATATGAACTCTGATCCAGCTGGCGGCTATGAAAATGCCCCCGCCTCCGTAAGGGGACCTTGCAAAATTAGCAGCTTCGGATTTTGCTTGCAGTTTGGATGATA
>CAYJJD010000098.1:0-8294 GCA_964370425.1 uncultured Akkermansia sp.
AAGACCCTGCAATCCCTCACCAACGGAGCACTCGCCACAGGAGACGGCTTGCGCCTTGTGGGTGACGTAGCATCTAGCACCAACACCGCCTTCTCAGAAATTGCCGTCACCATTGGGCGACTCTACGCAGGGCTCGACTCAGGCAGACCAGTGGGCGAAGCCCTCGCACGCCTCCAAGAACTCGGGGCAATCTCCCCCGATGTTTGCTCCAAGCTCGAAGACCTCCAAAAGGCAGGGCAAAAGGGCAATGCTGTTTGGCAAGTGGCAGCGCAGGATTTAAGCCGCTTCTCCAACTCCATGGAGCTCCAATCTGCCACATGGTCAGGCAAAGTCTCTACCATGGGGGATGCTTGGGAAGAGCTTCTTGTGCGCATCGGGCAGCCCTTCCTAGTCGCCCTCGCTCCTGCGCTCGAAGCCCTCACATCCACCTTTGAAGCCCTTGCAGAATCAGGCGAGCAGTTCGGCACGCAAATGGGAAGCATCCTCTCAGTCGTGGGGGGCGCATTCACCCTCACGCTTGAGCTCGTCACGCCTCTCATCAGCGGCATGGTACAGCTCACTGAATCACTTGGGGGCGCAAACACAGTGCTCGCCTCCGCAGCGGCAGCCTTGCTCATCTACGGCAAAAACACCAGCACCGCCACCGCCTCCACAATCTCCTTCCAAGCCCGCCTAGCGAGCTTAAAGACCACCATCAGCTCCCTGAGCTCTGCCTCACTCACCAACACCGTCAAGGCGGGATTTGCCACCATGGTAGGCAGCGCACGTTCAGCAGCAGCCACCATGCGTGGGGTCTGGTCTTTCACGATGACGACCATGGCAACTATCACACGCGTGAGCATGCTAGCCATCAAAGCAGCTCTCGTCTCAACTGGCGTGGGGCTTTTATTAGTAGGCATAGGCGAGGCTTTAGCCGCCCTCTACACATGGTGGCAAGGTAACGAAGAAGCAGCTCGCCAAGCCACAGCAGCCGCTGCGCAATACCAAAAGAGCCTTCAAGCCCTCGAACGCCAAGCCAATAAAATCAAAGACTACGACCAGCTCGACAACTTCCTTGAAAGCATTGACTCCAGCATCGAGCAGCTGCAAGAAAAACTCGCCCAAGCCGAGCTCGACGAAAACGAAGAACTCACGGCAGAACTCCAACGCCAAGTAAACTCACTATCAAATAAAAAGAAGCTCTACGAAGAAACCCTCCCGCTGCAAGTCGAATCCGCGCTTCAAGCAGAACGCGAAGCCAAAGCCCGCGCTCGCATAGCCGAAGAGCAAAAAAAACTCAACGAAGAAATGCTACAAGCAGCCCAAAAGCTCCGAGAGCTTGAAAGCAACTACAACAAAGCCAATCGCAACGAATATCTTTCCAACCTGCCCAGCGCAGAGCTTGAAATAGAAATGCGCCTAGCCGACTCAGGGCTCGCCACCCTGCAAGAGCTCGAAGCCGAAATGGCAGCCCTCAGCAAAGAATCCAACACCAGCTGGGGCATCACCGAGTCCCAGCTCGCCCGCTACAAAGAACTCCTAGAGCTCCATAAAACCATTAAGGGCATCATGAAAGAGCAGAGAGAGGAAGAACGCACAAAAGCCGAAGAAAAAGCCAAAGCCAGCGCAGACTACGACCACCAAATCGACATGCTCTACGCTGAAATTGAGGGCAATGACACCAAAATCAAGCAGCTTCAGCAAGAACAACGCATCATCGAGCTCACAGCCGAGTACCGCAAACAAGGCTACTACGCAGCACTTGAAATGGCAGAGCAGCTTGTTGCTCTCGAAGCCAAAGCAGAAGCTTCCCGCGAAAAACGAGAACAGGCTAAACGAGAAGCCGAAAAGAAAGCCGATAACGACACCCAAACCAGCCGAACCAGCGGACAATTCATCCAAGGCAGCCAATCAGGCGTAGGTGGCGGTGGACGCTCCATCCTCATAGGTGGTGCGATGCTCAGCGAGAGCAAGAAGCAAAGCTCACTGCTCACCGAAATCCGCGATAAAGTGGCAGAACCACCCACGATTGAAGTGACTGGGAACGTGACGGCTGTGATTGGAAATTAAGAAAAACCCTCCAGCGGCAACCAGAGGGTTTCCTTAAAGCCCTCAGTTGCAGCTGAGAAGCTTTCTTCGAGCACCTAGTTATAGAATGCTCCTCGGTAATGCGGACAAGCAGAAACCGACTGACTGGAAAGGAAAGCCCAGTCTACCTTGCTTTTTGCCAACTGTCAAGAAAAGAAACAAGCCTCTCAGCTGCAACCGAGAGGCTATAATGTGTGCAGAACAAATAATGCACAAACAGTGTTTATGGGCTTATTATAGCGAAAAACTCAGACCTGTCAAATATTATTTTAAGCACGCAGTCAAGTTGCAGCTTAACTGCGTGCCTCCCATTAGATACTTAAAATGAAGATTATTATCTGCAAGATAAGCGCAATGAGATTTAATATAACCACTGTCTGTGTCATATATCTATTTGTTCCTTCCAGTCGAACTCTAGCTTGTCCGTACCCATAAGAGTAATCGTCCGAGCAGAAGGAGGACTGGTGACTTCCCGCTGTTCGGATGGGATTACTCCCAACGTTCCAACGTTGACGGAAAGGCGGGCAGATTCTAGCAGATACTCACGTAAAACTCAAGCCCCACGCAAAAATTTTGACACCAGCCCCATAGTATATGACTACAATACTCAAAACCGCCATCCTCGCCCTCATGCTCAGCTCATGCAGCAACATGAATCCCACGCAAATCGAACACCTCAAGTACCTTGAAGGCATCGCCATCGACATCCTCAAAGACCAACTCAAATGAGCAACGCCATCGCCAACATCGTCTTTCCCGCCTCCGTGCTCCTTGCGACAAGCCCCCCGAACATCTTTAGCTCGTGGCTCTCATCGCTAGGCGCAGCGGGGGCATTCATCTGGCTACTCTACGTCAGCCTACGCCAAGAACTCCGACAACGAGAACTCCAAAAGAAGCTCGATGAGCAAACCAGCCTCGTCATCAATCTCAGCGAAAAACTCGCCCAAAGGTGCAGCCAATGCGAGCTCGCCAAAGCCGCCAACTCGCTTCTGCTCAAGAACAGCAACCAAGACCAAACCTCGCCCCCAGAACAATGACCATCTACATCGACCCCACGCACACGCCCGCACGCCTCTTGCGCAAAGCCTACACAGGAGACTCACTCATCAGCCTCAAATCAAACGGACTCCACACACTCACCCTCAAGCACCACGACCAACTCCCCCTCGACATCGTAGTTATCAACCGCAAAAACGTGAGCAATCTACGCATTGGCGCAAAGCTCAGCGACACCGCCCACAGCTCCGCTAATGCCACCCTGCTAGCCCTTGGCGAAGACGCAGAAGGCAGCGTAGAAGGCAATTCCACCCGCTTCTCACTCATCCTCAACCTCAACACCGAAGCCCTCAACCAAGCTTTCGCTGAGGACGCATGCCACATCTTCGCCCTCACAGAAATCACATGGCAAGAAGAGAACATAGATGATGCCCTCAACATTAGCACCATCACCCGCATCAGCGAAACACTGCCCACCATCATCTATAATGACATCATACGAGGAAGCGAAAGCATACCAGCCATTGACAGTAACTACCCAGTAGCAGAAGCCATTGCCACGAAAGACTGGGTGCAGCAAGAGCAATCAGTCCAAGATACCCAGTTCACAGAGCAACTACACACCGCCCTCTACTCCACAGAAGCCAACACCATTTCTAGCCGAACAGGCAACGACAACATCAGCTGCGACTGGCTGCAAATCGCCCCCAAGAACATCTCCGCTGGGCAGCTTCAGCAAATCCGCATTAAATGCCGCTCCAACAGCTCAGGCGCAATTGAAACTGCCCCCATCTACCTCCATGTCTGGGAAGAACAAGACAATGGCGACTACAGCTTCCTCGCCACCTCCACCAACGCTATCACCCAAGCCACCAGTCAATGGAGTATCTGGGACTTCTCCCAAACACCTCTCAGCGGACGCTCCCTTCGCCTCTACGCCTCAACCGACATCAACGACAGATGGAGTGGCACATTTGCCTCACTCGGTTGCCGTTGCATCGCCCGAACCGCAGACGACACCATCTCGCTCATCAACACCCTCGGAGTCACAGGCGACATCAAGCACGAAGCAGAAACCCAATTCACCGTCCAGCAAACTCTCCCCCATTTCGCAGACCGCAACACCGCTACCCTCATCAACGCCCACACAAGCGCATACCACGCTACGCAAGACGAGCTCAATGCCATTCGCGACCGCTTAACCGCCTTGGAGAGCAACCCCGCCCAAAACCTCCCCTCATGGGCAAACTGCATCGAAGGAAGTGCTGAAGGCATCAGCGAAATCAAATTATACCGAACTGCTAGCATCACGAGCTCAAACAGCAATTACAGTAACAGCAGAGTTGAAATCCTCTCAACCAACACAGCAGTAAACACCCTAAGCACACTTCTCACCCTAGGCGACAGCGAGAAAGTAGAAGAAATCAAATTGAAGAGCAGCCAATCCTGCCACATTGAAGCCCCCTCGCAAATAGCCCTCGTCTCTGGGGAACTCCAAGTAGACGCAACCGCCATCAACTATCTCAACGCAGGAAACAAAGCCTACCCCGCATGGCTTGACACCGTGGAAGGAGACGCTGAGGGCATCAGCCACCTTGTCCTCAAACCGAATGGCGCAGGTATCAGCACTACCCCCACAGCCTCACATAGCCTAGGCGTGCCTTTGCTCCAATACGTACGCCCATATGGCGCAGAGCACGAAGCCCACATGTATCTGGGCGCACACAACCTAGAAATCATGCGCATCTCCACCACAGCAGGAGACGTATACCAAGGCGAAATCAAAACCCTACTTTCCTAAACAGCCATGAAAACCACCATCGTATTATTCACGTATCGCGGAGAAGAAGAACTCCTCCCCCTCCAAGCAAGCCATCTGGCTAAAGTCCTCCCCTTCGCCTCCATCCACATCGTAGACGATGCTCACGACCCCATACCCGCATCTTTAGCAACGCACCTCAGCACATTGCACCCCCGCCTCCACTACAAGAAAAGCTTCTTCGACAGGGGCGGCAACCTCAATGGTGGCGAGTGCATCATGGGCATGCTCGAAGCCATGCAACAAGCCGCAGACCTCGACCAAAACACCGAAGGCATCATCATCAAGCTCGACCCCGACACCCTCATGCTGCGCCCCCAGTTCATCATCGACCACCTCAGCAAAGGCGCAAGCTGGTACGCCTCATCCTCGGTGGACGGCATGTTCTCAGGCATGTGCTATGCGCTCACCCGCCCCACGCTCGACAAAGTGAAGAAAATAGCTCTCCGCATGCCGTGGGAAATCAACACAGAGGAGCGCAGCTACCCCGAAGACATGAGCATATGCAGCATGGCAGTGCTAGCCAGCGGACGAGCTCCCCATTTGCATGTGAATCTCAGTGCCCCAAACAACAACAGCATCATCGGGGCATTTGACGTGCGGAGTCATGATGATGCGGAGAGATACGAAAAGGCGGTTAAAGCAGCCACGCGCTCCTACATCGTCACAGTGGGAAATACTGGCGTGAATGGGCTGCCTAGGGCTTATCGAGTAAAGTTCATGCACGACATCCTCCACCAATTCCACAATCAACAAAAATCCCACACACAATGAAAACAGCACTCATCATAGCAATACTCGCAACTGCGTTTAGTAGTTGCACGAGCATCACCCCCGAGCAAATCCACGCCTTCGAGCGTGGAAGCTCTCTCATCATCGAAATCCTCACCACAAACCAGAAATAAGCCCATGCACAACCTTGCCCAACCCAGCATCCTCGCTCTCGCCACCTTCACCCCAGTCTTAGGACTCTTCTCCCAAGACATGAGCTACATCGCCCAGCAAATCTCAGCCGTGGGCGTAATGGCATTCTTCCTCTGACGAGGTATCAGAAGGCTCAGAAAACACGCTCTCCAACATCTTATTATAAACATCCAAATCTACACAGCGTCTTAGCGCAAGAAAAATCGAAACCACCTATACCAGTATCTATAAGGATAAAACAGACGAAAATATCGTAAAAATATCGTATTACAAAATAACAAGTTGCCAATACAGAAAAAAAATGTTATTAAGTTAGACATGATTTGCCATAACTATACACTATTCAAACCAAAAGAAGTCAAGCATACAATCTTTGTCACTTTACAGTATTAATTTGATTTGAACGATTTAATCTATTTAACAATAAAATTCTTGAAATGAAAAATACTAAATTTTTTATTATATGTGCACTTGCTGGTGTTTTTATGGGGATATGCATTGTATCCTATAATCTGTGGAAGGATAATCGCCCCCCTTCAGATATTCAGGTCGGGTATTCTCCTCTAATTATAAACTTACCTCTAATGGTCGCTGAATCGAATGGATACTTTGAAGATGAAGGAATTGATGTTTCTCTTGTAAAAATGTCAAGCACAAACAACATGCGAGACGCAATAAGTAGTGGTAAGATTGATATTTGCTATGCATTAGGGACAGAAATGTTTATCAAAAACAATAATATGTTGCCTGGCAATCTTTATGCGTTATTTTTTAATGTCATAACAAAAAATAGATACCAAGATGGCTTAATTGTACGCGCTGACGCGGAAATAAAAAGCCTTTCTTGTCTTAACGATAAAAATATTGGCTGCTACCCAGCCTCAACAATAAAAATTTACTTGGAAACGATTGCACGAAAGTGTCATATTACTTACCATCAAGTTCAAGTGCCTCCAACCGAAGCTTTTCAACTTCTTGATTCTGGAAGACTTGATGCATTGTTCGCTATTGAACCTCAGCTAAGCATCGCAAAAACACAGCCAAATAAATATAAGATACTTGAAGAAGCATTGCTAGCAAAGCATGTGCTAGAAGAGATTCCTGTTGGCGTATGCGCGATTAATGGCACATTTCATGATTCAAATCCGAAAGTAGCAGCTGCATTTGTGAGAGCATTAAATAGAGCGAAGGTCTTCATTGAAAATAATCCTGATGCAGCG
Organism: uncultured Akkermansia sp.; assembly: GCA_964370425.1. Lineage (GTDB taxonomy): Bacteria > Verrucomicrobiota > Verrucomicrobiia > Verrucomicrobiales > Akkermansiaceae > Akkermansia. The sequence goes on from CAYJJD010000098.1 coordinate 7,027, forward strand.
ATTAAAATAGCAGAAAAGTATATTGACAATATGAATATGTATAAAGAGTGTAAACTTCCTGAATGGGCATCTGGGGACGATCTCAATCACGAGTCTTTTACTAAATTTCTCGCTTTCTTGCACTATCATAATATAGTCACAGCGAATGGTGACCATACACGCTATATAATAAAAAGTAGAAAAAAATGATATCCTCGATTTCTGATATAATTGATGTCTATGGGCGAAAATTCTCTGTTACTGGAGAGAGAGATCTTAATAAAGGAAAAATTTATTCAATTTTTGGTTGCAACGGTATAGGAAAAACAACTTTTTTAAATCAATTAGCGTCACTCGGTTCATCAAATGATAAAATAGCTCTCATACCTCAAAAAATTGAAGATTTACTGCTTCCATGGCTATGCGAGTCGACAATGATAAAAATATTTAACAAAAACTTTTTGACACATAATAAAAACATTCATAATCAGAGAGTTAAACTCCCCTTCGGAAATAGAAGTGGTGGCGAAAAACAGGATTTTGCAATCAATCTTCTCACTTCGTTTAAATTTGACATTGCCTTGCTAGATGAGCCTTTTTCCTCACTTGACATGCAAAAAGTAAAACAAAATGCAACACTACTAAAAACATACGTTAATAGCTCAGATTGTCAAGTATTTGTTATACTACACGATTACTTGACTCTACAGTATTTAAGCGACTATATTATATTTTTTAATCATATGAATAACACTATTCAAGTAAAGAACAATCTGTTCAAAATTACCAAGAAAGAGTTTGACGACAATAAAATTAGTCCTGAACTTATACAATTTTGTGAACACCATACAACTCATATTATACAATGAAGAGAATTTTTATTTCGTTTTTAGTAATTATTATTTTCTGGGAAGTTGTAAGAGTGGCTTGTATAGATGGCTTTCAAATCGAAGCGTTTTTCTTTCCTTCATCATTAGACATTATTGAAGAAACAATCAATAATACAGTTAAACTAGATTTTTGGGAACCTGTAATTATTACTACAACTAACATAATTTTTTCCCTAGTGATTGTCACGTTTCTTAGTTTTATTCTCGGAAGTTGCTTAGGATACCTTTCTACAGGAATATACACGAGTATCAGACCTGCTTGGGATTTTTTACGAAGCACTCCGCCTGCTACCCTATTTCCAATTTTTTTAGTTATTTTTGGTCTTGGGATTGAAACAAAAATTTGGCACTGCGTCAGAATCGCTGCGTGAACGCGGGGCATGTTTTCTGCCGTAATTT
>CAYJJD010000099.1:0-8201 GCA_964370425.1 uncultured Akkermansia sp.
CCACCTTGTAGAGCTCAATGGCTTGGCGAGCACGCAGCTGAATCGTGATGTTGCTAGGGCGGGTCGCTAGAAGCAAGTTGGCAATGTCATTTAGTTTGTCCCTATCTTCATTGTTTTCGGCTTCAAGGAGCTCTTGGCGCATTTTGTTGTAGATACGCTGAATCTTCTTTGCCTTGCCTGTTTCAATGCGAGCAGCCTCAATGAGAGAATCGGGGAAATCATCAATATCAGCAATGCGAAGGCGGCTGCCTTTGGCGGGGAAGATTTGCTCATGAATGCTGCGTAGGTGTTCAACCCCACCATAAAATACTGCACCATACACCCCATCTTGCACGCCATGCCTGTAGCACCAGTTCCAGAAATCAGCCAAGGCATGCAAGCCCAGAGCAAAGCCCAGAGCTCGCATTTCTAGCGGGCTAGAAGCTGCCGTAGCAGAGCAAAGCAAGATACGCAAATGCTGGCGTTTGGCTGAAATGAGAAGCTTTGAGTTAAGCGAAGTCTGCCCTTTGCAGTTCTGCGCTTCATCGAATATAAGCAGCGCGTTCTGGGGGACGTTCCAAATAAATTGCTTGCCAATGCGCTTGCACTGATAGTGCTTACCTGTACGCAGCTTCTCATAGTTGATGACGAGCTCAGGCTTCACGCCAAATCCCTCAGCCACGGCTTGCCAAGATGGCACAGTAGCTTTAGTCGTGATGATGACTACAGGATAGCCAAGACGCGCAGCTACAGCGCACGCAACGTAGGTTTTACCAGTACCAGGTTCGCTCGCATCGAGAGCCACGCGCTGGCTGCGCAAGGCGTGCTCGATGCGAGCAGCATGGGCGGTTTGGAAAGGAAGGAGATTCATGAGAAATTTGAGGGCTTACTTTTGCTACTACCCAAAAAGTGCAAATTTTCACCCCTCAATTTTCATTTTTTTTCATTTTTTAGTGTCGAAAGCTTCTCACGAAGTTGTATTTTTCTTTTACTCAATTTCTTAGAGCTCCACTGAAGTTTTTCTATATTTCCTTCCATGAAGGCTTCTGCTAGCATTTTAAGCTCTCCAGTGAGGCGTGAGACAGCTTCTCGTATGTCAATTATCAGGGGGAGATTCTGTGATGTGCTGCCTCCAATCTCTCCGCAATGTTCCCAATCTTCAATTTGCTCAAACTCTAGGTTCATCTTGCGTTTGTGGGTTTGGTAGGAGCGCACAATGTTTTTCCCATAGGATTCAAGGACTCGGTAAAGGTAGGTCTCTTGTGAAATGGATGCTCCGCCACTTGGGGCATCTTTGTACTTCTCAAGGCAATCAACTGCCTTGATGAGCAAATCTTGCAAAATGTCATCAAACTCAGAGATACCCCTGAAAGACACTTTTTCACAAATGACTCTGGCTCGTGCCTTTGCAATGCGAATAACTGCCCCTGAAAGGAGCACCTGCTTGTGTTGTTTTCTTTTGTTTTTCATGAAACTGCCTTGTGGCAGCTCACTGAATTACAAAGGCGTAACCCGAAAAGAAGTTTGTGGATATGACAAGATACCAAGACAGAAAAAAGGCATGCCTTGAGATTTTGTGCTTATTTACACAAACCTGCATCGGCATGCCTTATTGGCTCAGCTCGCTGTCTGGTTAGTTAGTATACTCCTATTTGGGAGCGTTGGAGTAAACGCTTGATAAGGATAACTTATCGAAATTGGATGAGGCGATGGAATTCATATCATGCGCCCCCCTCAGCGCAATGAATAGGAGTAGGACTTCTCTACTCCGATGAAATCTATCGCTCTACACTAAGGAAGGGTAAATAGCCAAAAAGGCATGTTGAGGGTAGCCTATATGCTCAAACCCTAATTGAAGCTCATGTTGAGGTGAGCTCAATTTATCGGGTTTGGGGCAATGGGCGTTGATTGGGCAAGCCAAAGCTTTCCCCCTTAATTTAGTGAGATGTTTATAGTATATTAGTTGCATAGTATTTAAATTAAATGATGAGCGTATGTATATTTGAATAATTGTACTTCAAGTTAAGATTTTCCCAATAAAGAAAAAGCTTCTGTCTACCAAAACCGCCTCTAATCAGTTGATAGAGAATCTGTATAAAAATTGGCACAATTAACCATCTTGAAAGAAACGCTCATTAGGATAATTCTAATATTTTGGGCGCAGAAGAAGGCTGCGAGAAGTTTTTTTAATTTTTTGAAAAAAGTGGGGTGAAAATTTGAATTTTTTGGGGAGTAGCAAAAGTAAGCCCCCAAACGACTGGGGCAATTTCAATATGAAAACAAACCCATACACCACGACACAGACGTGCAGCTCTGCTGCGACCGCCCTTCTCAACCTCACCGAAAGCCTCAAGGGCTGGAACGTGATTGCGGGACTCCATGAAGAGCCCACCAATGACACCGAAACCGCCATCTTGGATTGCGCCAGTGAAGCACGCAGCATTCTTGCCAATGGCGCAGCTCTCATCCTGCTGGAAGGCTTCTTGAAGCTTGCAGGGCGTGAGATGGAAGCTGGATTTTGCCATCAAGCTCTGATGGCTCAGAGTGCTCAAGTTGATTCTCTCAGTGAGCGTTGCTCAGCCCTGATGAAGGAGGCTGAAACTGAGAATGACTCAACCGAGGGTTTGCAAGCCCTGCTTATGCCTGTGCTTGAGCACATGGCTGCCCATGGCATGGCAAGCATCACCATCAAGAACGTGAGCGGAAAGGAGGGCAACTAATCATGAACTTCACCACAGAAATGAAGGTGCGCTTCACCGATTGCATTGCTTTAAGTGCTGATTACCTACAACCCTTGCACGTTGTGGTAGAAGTACTCAACAAATGCGACATTGAGCTGTCCGCTGAGCAATTTCTCGCATGGTTGGTATACAAAGGCTATGTTGACAGTGAGAATGAGCCCACAGAACATGCCTTTGAGAAAAAGTACATTGCTCTTCAAGAACTGACTGCGGAAACTCAACATGGCATGAAGATTTCACGCTTCCAATACATGTTCACAGGGATTGGTATGTATCACTTTTTTGAATGCCTGTACAATGAGAAAGGAGCGAATCAGCAATGACCCAGCTCTCAATCACTGGCAATCGTGAGGAGTTCTGCATTCCTCAAGGTGCGCTTGGTACTCTCGTTTGCTCGCTCCCCCTTGTGTGGGGGCGAGTAGATGGGCGCGTTCAGGCTTGCATCTTGCTACCAGAAGTCCAATATCCTTCCTTCCAACGCTTGACTAGAAAGGAGGCTTTCCATGCTGAGCTTAGCTGAGATTAGCCAAAAGCTGACAGAGGAGCTAGACAAGAAGCTTGCCTCATTCACCATAGCGAAAGAACGAGATAGCATCACCTTCACCTGCGTGACGAAAACGAAAGCCATGCAGAAGAAATGGGGCTTCCCTGACATTGCCATTGAGCACTTGCGTGATGAGCGTGGCACTTTCCTTGTCTACCACGTTACAGGTGATTTGCTACAAGAGATGAACAAGCCCAAAGCCACTGGCAAGGTTGAGTTCTATGATGCTACAGGCAAGAAAGGAGCGAAGAAGTGAAGACCTACGCAATTGACTTTGAATGCTACTACGACAAGCAAGTGAGCATCACCACGCAAGGCACTTTTCATTACCTACGCGACCCGAAATGCGACATCTACATGGTTGCTATCTACTCTGCTAAAGAAGGTTTTGCTTTTGTGGGGCATCCTACAGACCTTGACTGGGAGCAGTTTTCTACTGCGCATTTTGTGGCTCACAATGCTGCCTTCGATAAGGCGTGCTTTGTGCGTTTGCAAGAGCTAGGCGTAATCCCAGCTTCCATTGCCCCCTCTTGGGATTGCACGGCTGATTTGGCTGCCTTCCTTGGCTCTGGGCGTAGCCTTTCGGCTGCCTGTGAGGAGCTGCTTCAAGTGACACTGGCCAAAGCGACACGCGATAAGATGAAAAGCAAGACTTGGGATGATGCAGTAAAATTGGGGCTAGCGGATGAGCTCGCCCACTACTGCCTCCATGATGCCAAAGCTGCCTATCAACTCTGGTGCGCCTACTCCACGCAATGGCTACCTACTGAACGTGCTCTATCACAGCACACTCGCATGATGTGTGAGCGAGGCGTTTTCGTAGACAAGGCTAAACTTGAGGCTGGCATGCTTGCTCTCGACAATGCGCTCACTGATGCAGAACTTGGCATTCCTTGGTCTGCTTCCTCACCGCCACTTTCGCCTAAAGCCCTTCGAGAAGCTTGCGCTGAGGCAGGTATTCCTGCGCCTAAGTCATTGGCTGAGGACTCCCCAGAATGTGCAGCTTGGGAAGAAAAGTATGGCTCTGAGTTTCCTTGGGTGGATGCGATGAGGCGATACCGAAAATCAAACACCCTGCTCAAAAAACTTACCACGCTGCATTCTCGCATTCGCCCTGATGGCACGTTCGGCTTTGGCTTGAAGTATTTTGGCGCACACACTGGCAGATGGTCTGGCGATGCGGGGTTCAACATTCAGAATCTACCCCGCACGGAACGCTTTGGAGTGGATTTGCGCTCTATGCTAACAGCTCGTCCAAACAAGTGCTTCATCATCTCAGACCTCGGGCAGATCGAGCAACGCGTGCTCTCGTGGCTGGCGGGGGACAACGACATGATGGAGCAATTAGCCACTGGCATTTCTGTCTATGAGGCGCACGCGCGTGCTACCATGGGCTGGGATAAGCCAGAGGAATTGAAGCACGCTAATCCTGACCTCTACCGCCTCGCCAAGGCGCGAGTACTCGGATTAGGCTATGGCGCGGGGGCAAAGGTGTTCGTGCAGATAGCCAAAACCATGGCTGGGCTAGATATTTCATCCGCAGAAGCGCAGAGAATCGTGACGGATTTCCGTAGAAGCAATCCCCTCATCACGTCACTTTGGCTGCGCTTAGAACGCGCTTTCAAGGCGAATCTTGGCAAGGATTTCAAGCTACCACTCCCATCTGGGCGCAATCTTAATTATCGCAAAGTGCTGAGCTCTCCGCGTGGCATTGCAGCCTCGGTTCAAGGGAGACGCATGGCGTTTTTCGGAGGAAAGCTCGCTGAAAACCTCACCTCTGCCGTGGCGCGTGACGTACTCGCTGAAGCTATTCTTCGCATTGAAGCCGCTGGCTATCCAGTCATCATGCACATTCACGATGAAGTGGTGGTGGAGGTGGATGCAGATAAAGCAGAAGCTGCGCTCCCTATCATTGAATCCCTCATGACCACGCCCCCAGATTGGCTAGAAGGACTCCCGCTCTCGGCAGAATCCTTCATCTCTACCCACTACACAAAATAACCCCAAAGCCTCCCTGTCACAAGATGGGGAGGCGTTCCACCCCCTCATAATTTGACATTTGCCCTAATGATATGGACACATCCCCTCCTTTAAACGCCCTGCCTTGCCTTGCCAATTTGACTTCTGACCAAGTAGAATGGAAAGAGCCTTGGAAGCACGCAGAATGCCCCAGAATCAACTTCCCTGACAAGGATGCCTACAAGGCATACATCTCGGATGAAAAGACGCAGAGCTGCCTGATTTCGGGCATCAGCGGCATCAATCGTCACCAGAGAGTGAGTCGCAATAATCCACCTGCTCGCTTGCATGCGATTGTGGCGGATTTCGACTCACGCATTGACGATGTCAAGCGCAAGAAATACCTCGACCGCATCTCTATCAAACCTTCCTACATCTCACGCTCCTACTCGGGCGGTACGCATGCCATCTGGCTTTTGGAAGAACCGCTCCCCCTGCTACCTGACCCTCTTTCTCAGCAAAACTTGCTCAAGCACATTGCCAAGGAGCTCAAGCTTAAATCAGCCTTTGGCACGCTGGATGAGAACGCCTACTACAACACCTCTCAGGTCTTCCACGTGGGCTGGGAGTGGCAGGAGGGAGGCGGTAGCCCTATACCTGCGACTAGAACTGCTCTGTGGCTTGATGCTGCGTTGAAGAAGGCTAATCTAGGCGATGATGCTCTTGCCATTCCTATCGACCGCGTGGCACGTGAAGTGGAGAAACGCTTCCCGAATCGCTGGACAAATGATTTCCTCATCGGGGCTCGTGGTTGCCGCTTCTGGGATGCCTCAGCAGACAGTCCAACAGCTGCCATTGTGACAGAGAAAGGCATGGTCTGCTTCACTGGCGTGCATCCTTTCCGCTCATGGCGAGACATCTTTGGAGAGGAGTTCATCGAGCAGTACAAGCAAGACACCCTCGGTACTGCCGTACATGATTGTTACTGCATTGGCAACAAGTTCTATGCACTCGTCCCGATGAAGTCCCCAGATGGCGACTCAGCTATGCTCTGGAAGAGCTTTAATAGGCAGAACTTCGAGAGCTTCCTTGCTACCACCTACGGACTACGGACACGATGCAATAAGGATGCAGGAGAGCAAGAAAGCGAGGTGAAACAAGCCATCGGACGCATTGCTAGCCAAAAGTCCCTTGCGGGGGCAGTTCCGTTCATCTACAACCCCAAGCAGGTGGTGAAGATTGATAAGAATTTTTTCCTTAATACGAGCTTTGTGCGCGTGATGAAGGCAGATGAAACAGCCTCCTCTGAATGGGCAGAGAGCTTCCCTTGGATAGCTCAGTTCATGGAAGAGCTCTTCCCTGACATCATCCAACGAGAACGCTTTATCTGCGAATGGGCGTACGCCTACCAGCACGCTCACAAGGGAAAACCTCGTAATGGGCGTACAATCTTTATCGCTGGCGAACCAGGTGTGGGGAAGAACTTCCTCACAGAAGTACTGGTAGGACCATCTCTTGGTGGTTACGATGACGCTTCAGACTACTTGCTGGGCATATCTCGCTTCAATGAGCGTTTCTACGACACTGGCGTGTGGGTGCTTAATGATACCGTGAGCCGCGAAGACTGGAAGGAACGAGCGCATTTCACCAAGATGCTCAAGAAGATGGCAGCGAATAGAAGACACTCGGTAGAAGGAAAGTTCAAGGATTCCTCCGCGATTAGCTGGTCAGGACGCATCTTTGTGACACTCAACACAGACCCTATCTCGCTGAGTCTACTCCCTGAGATAGACATCAACAACAGAGACAAGATCAGTCTCTACCGCACAAGCGACACCCCAATGAGTGACCCGCATGCAGCGCAGCACGCAAAGAAAGAGCTACCAGCATTCTGCAATTACCTACTCAACCTTGAGTTCCCTGAGCACTGCCTTGGCGACACGCGTTGGGGCGTGAGTGGTTATTTGCACCCAAAGCTTTATGATGTAGCAGAGGGAAGCGGACGTACCGCGACTTTTGAGGAAACTCTTAACATGTACCTTGAAAGCGTCTTTGGTGCAGATAGGAGCATTGAAGAAATCTCATGCACAGGCGCAGAGTGGTATGCGAGACTCATAGGCGATGAGCAGACAAGTGAACTTATCCGTCATTCTAACGCACAGCAGGTAGCCACGCAGCTTGGTATGCTGATGAAGCGAGGTGGATACCCCATCAGCTTCACGAGGCAGAACAAGGGGCGATTCTGGATAATAAATCGCAAGGCATGGGAGCACTATATGCAGTCACCGTCAAGCGAAGTCGTGGATAAAATGATGCCATTCTAGCATGACGACTTAAAATGATAGAAAGTAGAAATGATGAGACGCACCATAACATCTGCCAAAAAGCGGGTAGCACGCCCCTTCGAAATCACGGAAAACCATGTCTCCCTCACGAAAAACTCAAGGGTGACATGGGGGGTGACATGGTAGGGTGTCATGGTCTCAATAAATTAAAAATGAATATAATAAGAAAAATCATGACACCCATGTCACCCTTTTTCTATAAACCAATATATGTGTGTATGTATATGAATTACGTGTGTGTACGTGTACACGTATATAAAGGAGTTTTTTCGGGGGGTGACATGACATGGGTGACATGGTGCAAGCCCGCTCCCCGATACCCCAGATAATCATGAAAACCGACCCATACGCCCAAAACGCCCCTATTCGCTTCCGCAAGTACGCTGAGGCATTCGATTCCGCTGAGGCGAAAGCATGGATTGCATCACTCAGCCCCGAGCAACGTAAACTTGCAGAAGAGAAAGGACTTCTCGTCCCGCTTAGTGACCATGATAGCCACGAGCTTCCGCTTGAGGAAGAAATCACAGATGGCAATCCGCTCATCACAGAAGCCTCCATGGATGCCCTCATACGCCTCTTTGAAGCTAATCCGCTCAAGCTACGAGCTCTCAATTCTCTCATGCACAGCAAGAA
>CAYJJD010000100.1:0-7932 GCA_964370425.1 uncultured Akkermansia sp.
TCTTTTTTAGCAGTTTAATTCAAACTGCTCGTTACATTTGTCGGGAACTTAGGTTGTAAACTCAATGCCTGAGGCATGCCAGCCTTCTAAAGGAAGTATATTTTTTATCACACCTAACTATACCATACTTTAGCTAGCTTGGCATGCTTCTTTTTTGAGGGCTGAGATTTCGCGTTCACGCAGCGATTCTGACGCAGTGCCCATTTTTTTGCTTTACGAGTGCTGGTCGTCTTTTATTACGGATACTCGTGATTTTTATTTGGGACACGTGTGACAACAAGTATACAACGATCATGTTCGCACGTAAAAAGCCCGTTACCTTAAAACGGGCTTTTTCTTCAGGGGATCGTGTAAAATCCATCAAAAGGCGTGCTCTGACACTCTTTCTTAGATACTCATTCTGATCGAGCTCATCTCGCAAGCATACTTTACCCCTCCTGCTGCGCAGCCGCCTTAGCCGCCTTACGCGCCGCTTTTTCAGCAGCCTTAGCCGCCTTTTCAGCCATCTTAGCCTTTTCCTCCTCACTCATAATACGAGGGAATACGGGACTAGGTGCCTGTACCTCATGCCCCTCCGCGAGAAGCCCCCAGCTCAGATCCTGCACAGACTTGCCAGAGAGATCCAGCTGGAGTTGCTCCAGAATACGCGCCGACGACACAGGGAGTACACAGCCTAGTAGATAGCCTACGTGCGCGCAGCTCTCTAGTAGGTGCGCGAGACATCGCTGTAGTAGAGGAAGTTGCGCTTCATCTTTTGCGAGCACCCATGGCTGCATCTGCTCGATGTAACCATTACAATGCGCTACGTGAGCATTCAGCATCGCCAGAGCCTCCGACGTGTTGTACGCATTCATCGCTGCGGCGAACTTCTCATGACACTGAGACAGACTCTCACGCAGCTTAGCCGATAGTTCATCATCACCTTCCGCCCACAGCACACGCCCCTCACAATAGCGAGAACACATATTCAAGGAACGATTTAGAAGATTCCCCATATCATTCGCCAGCTCCGTGTTAAAAATCATCTTCAAACGATCCGTATCATAATCACTATCATAACCCGTACGCGTATCGCGCACCAGATAATAACGCAGAGCCTCCGCACCGAACACCTCACATACCTCATTCGGGTCTACGATATTGCCCGTCGACTTCGACATCTTCTCACCCTTGATATTTAACCAGCCATGAACAAGAAGCTTCGGCATCTGATCATCTGCGAAGCCCAGAGCATGCAGCATAGCCAGCCAGTACACACCGTGAGCTGGCACGAGAATATCCTTCCCTATCACCTCACAAGCAGCCGGCCAGAGCTTACTAAACTCAGGAAGATCAGAACCATCCTCAGCGAGGTAACCAGCAAAAGAAATATAATTCACCAGCGCATCAAACCACACATAAGTCACGAACTGCTCATCAAAAGGCAGAGGAATCCCCCAGCTCAGACGATCCACAGGACGAGAAATGCACAGATCATTATCAAAAGCACGATCAATCGCAGAGAGCAACTCCTGCTTACGGAAACTAGGCAGCACTACATCAGGACTCTGTGTGACAAAGTCCTTCAGCCACGCAGCCTGTTCACTGAGCTTGAAGTACCAGTTCTCCTCCTCCAGCTCCACGACCTCACCCCACATCGGATCGAAAGAACCATCCTCATTGCGCTCCTTCTCCGTGAGGAACTGCTCTTGACGCACCGAGTAAAAGCCCTTATAAGCCTTTTTATATAGAAAACCCGTATCCTTTAAAATCGTTAAAATCTTCTGAACACACAGCTTATGACGCGCATCTGTCGTCTCAGCCCATCCGTCAAAAGACAAGTCCAGCTTCTGCCACAGCGCCTTGAAACGCGCCGTTGACTCATCTGCATACTGCTGTGGAGACATCCCCACCTCAGCCGCTTTCTGCTGCACCTTCTGACCATGCTGATCCACCCCCATTAAGAAATACACCTCCTCACCACGCATTCGCTGCCAGCGTGCGATAACATCTGCAAGCACCTTCTCATAGGCATGCCCGATATGGGGAGATCCGTTCGTATAATCAATGGCTGTGGTGATATAAAACATAGCGCGAAAAATCATACCCCACCGCCCCATCGAATACAAGAGAAATATCACGAGTAAGGCAGGCTGAGTATATTTTTTAAGCAAGGATACCTCCAGAAAACTAAGAAACTAAGAAACTGTCCAGATAACACCTTGACTCCATAAGCCACAAGTGCAATACTAGCATTTATGTCTTACCACTGTTCCATTTGCGGCTACATCTACGATGATTCTACACAAAGCATCCCTTTCTGCGAACTCCCCGATGACTGGCACTGCCCCATCTGCGAAATGGGAAAAACCGTCTTCGTGCAAAAGGATAATCCCACCACCCCAGTCACTACCCCTGCCCCCGCCACATCCCACGATACAGCCCCTACAGAATCCATACAGCAAGAGCTAGATCCCCCCAGCACAGCAGCTAGGGAAGCCTCCGACACTCAGGATACCCCCAACTTACCCCCCGCCACCACCAAGACAAAATCCGACCTCCTCATCCAGCAGCTCGAGCGCAGCGGCCTGCGCTGGGTCTTCGGCATGGTAGGACACAGCAACCTCGGCATCGCAGAAGCCCTCCGCCTCAGCAACCCCGATCAACAGCCTGAGAAAATCCGCTTCATCGGCATACGCCACGAAGGAGCCGCCGCCTTCGCCGCCGCAGCCTACGGGAAACTCACCCACCGCCCCGCAGCCTGCCTCTCCATCGCAGGCCCCGGCGCCACAAACATGAGCACAGGCATCGCGGACGCCCTCCTAGACCGCGCCCCCCTCCTCGCCCTCATGGGACAAGTCCCCACCACCACACTCGATCAGAACATCTTCCAAGAGCTGAAACTAGAAGCCTGCTTCGCCCCCCTTACAAAGGGACAGTACACCCTCCATACCCATAGCAACAGCGCACTACTAGCCAAGCAAGGCTACGACACCGCCCTCACCGCCCAAGCCCCCGTCCAGTACATCCTCCCCGATGACACCCAGAAGCACGCCCCCCTCAGCAGTGAAGCCCTCCTTCCAGCAGAAATACACACAGCAGCACTGACACACACCATCCCCCCAGAAGACAGCCTCCAAGCCGCAGCCGACCACCTCAGCAAATCGAAGAACCCCCTCATCATCCTCGGCCACGGCTCAGAACACGCCCTACCCGAAGCCCGCGAACTCGCCACCCTTCTACAGTCCCCCATCTGCACCACCTATAGGGCAAAAGGCTACATCAGCGACAAGCACCCCCTCGCCTGCGGAGTCATCGGCCTAAGCGGCACCCCCATCAGCCAGCACTTCGCCGCCGAAGCAGACACCCTCATCACCATAGGCGTAGGCTACTCACGCCACAGCGCCATCCCCCACAGTGATGCTAATGGAAAGGAGAAAGACATCATCCGCATCGACCACCACGCCAGAGGAGAGCGACCACTCCCCGCCATCAGCCACCCACTCATAGGCGACGCAAAAGCCACGCTCCAGCAGCTCATTGTAGCACTGAAAAAACACCCCGAACTCGCCTCCACCGCAGCAGGCACCCAAAGCAAAGCCGAACGCATCGCCCACGAATGGACACAATGGAGAGCCGAAAAGCGCAAGCGAGCCCAGTTCACAGCCCCCTCCCCCAGCGAATCAAGCATCAGTCCCGCCGCCATCTGCAAAGCACTGAATCGCAACCTCCCTGATAACGCCATCCTCTCCATCGACGTCGGCAACGTCGCCTACCAAGCCGGCCGCTACCTCGAGAGCAAAGCACAGAACCGCTACCTCCTCTCCTGGTATCTCGGCAGCATAGGCGTCGGACTCCCCGCCGCCATCGGAGCCTACGCCGCCACCCAAGACGCAGGACAATGGAAAGATCGCCCCGTCATCGCCATCGTCGGCGACGGAGGACTTGGTCAATACCTCGCTGAGATCAGTACCTTAGGAAAATACCAGATTCCCGTAAAAATCATCGTATTCAACAACAGCGAACTCGCAAAAATCACCCGCGAGCAGAGCATGGCCCAGTACCCCACTTGGGAGACCAACCTCATGAACCCAGACTTCGCCCAGCTCGCAAACAGCTGCGGTGTCTACGGCATCAGCGTCACCACAGCAGAAGAACTCAGCACAGCCATCCGCCAAGCTCTCGCCCATCGTGGCCCCGCACTCGTTGATATTCATAGTAATCCCAATGCCCTCTAAAAAAATAGCAAAAAAATCTCAAAAAACATCATTTTTCCCTTGCATTCCCACTCAAAACCCGCTATACTCACCTCAGCAAGCATCCCCGCTTGCAAAACCAATAAAACGGTGATCGTAGCTCAGTGGTAGAGCCCCTGATTGTGGTTCAGGTTGTCGTGGGTTCGATCCCCATCGTTCACCCTATTTTGGAAGAGCCTCTTAGTAGAACAACTAAGAGGCTCTTTTCATATACCCACCACACCACCAGCGACTTATCAAGTCACCCTCTGTGCCCACAATCTGCCCCTCAACCGCCCAAAACGCCCCCTTCTAGCCCCTTCCAAGTGACTTCTGCACTCCCCTGACTCGTTTCGGTTCAACCCCCACCAAGGGAACCTCGATGGACATGAGGCGCATAAGAAGCTCATAGAGAGACCACAACAAATCAAGCCAAGCTCTAAAACGAAGCAATTCGCGTTGTTTCCGAGTTCGATCCCTAGGTAACAAAGTGCTAAGTTGTTGATAAAGGGGAAAATATAAAAAATCAGGGTATCGGTGGTGATCGAACCAACAAGGGCGAAGTTCGATACCCACCGAAGGGAGTTCGATGGATGCAAGGTAACTAAACTAAACGCATCGTGGTGAGGATTTGCCTTCTCTCCATGCAGCAGGTTTCATGAATGAGTTTGCGAGCAATCCGCCCAAGCAATCACAATAGAAGACATTCTTGCGCAAAAATATCAGCCTCAACGCCCGCAAGAACTCCAAGAGCTCATGGAGCAGATTTCGGTATTTCTGCTGCCCCTACTTTTGCCGAGTGCCGCAAATCCTACGAGATGGACATCAGGGAAAGGCTGGCAGTAACCAGAGGATGCGTACAGCTCTCATAAAGTGACAGTACGCACTACCTACGCATTGGCTATGCGTAGGGGCTCGCGAAAGTTTATGAAGACTTTAGCTCAATCAGTAAGGGAGGAACGAATAATTTTTACAAGATAAAATAAAAGAAGATTGTTTTTATAAAAGGCAATTTTATCAGTTATTAAGCTTGCATACGCATAGCCAATGCGTATAATAGAGCGAGATTTTACGAACATCACACATGAAATTTACATCGACAATACATAAAGCCCTGCTACTGGCAGGCATCAGTTCTAGCTTAGCCTTTGGATTAGAAGATTACTCAGGACCCAATCCTGTAGATGAGTATTACTCTGCTGGCACTGGCTTCCTTAATAAGGAAGGCAAAACAATCACCTTTGCTCAGAGCGATGTCCCCGCTCAGGGCGGTGGCTACACATTCTGCATTATCAATTTCGCAGGAGAAACCTCACTTCAAAAGCACAGCTATGGTGAAAAAGCGGATGATGGAACTGCTCCCACAGCTGGTCAAATCATTGGCAAATCAAGCAATGGGAAAATAGAAAGCGATGGAGCTGACAACTTGACTATCGTTGATCAAAGCTTAATCAATATGGAAATCTTTGCTGGGGGTTGGTCAAATAAAACCTTCACCTTGACAAATGTCACCTTAGAGAATTTTCAAATAACTAACAGTAGTCGCGACAACACAACATTTAACGCAAGTGATTTAACATTAAATCTAAGCGTCTCGGATTTAGGTCGAAACACAGCCGTCATCACCAACAATCCCTACGGAGTGCCAGTAATTTACGATATCAACCTCAAAGACTCCTTGACCCTTGACTTTTACATGACAGACGCTGAAGCACAAAGCTTTGCTGGAGGAGTACAGGCAATCATCTTAACAGGCATTACTTCCCTTGATAACATCGATGGCAATGTAGACATTAACTTCAAGAACGAAGCAGGCGACATTGTGTTTACAGGTATGAATATAGACCCTGTCAGCCTTGATTCAACAGGCAATATGATCGTGAATTTCACAGCGGAATACATCCCAGAGCCATCTACTGCATCTCTCAGCCTCCTCGCCCTCGCAGGCTTCCTCGCCCGCAGAAGGCGAAAGGCGGCTTAAACTTAGCTTTTGTGCATTTCTTTTCAAGCCCTGCTCTCTTTTTGAGCGGGGTTTCTTTCTAGTGCATCTCGTACAACTGCGCCTCCATCTCCTCCACCCCCATATTCAACATCGCTAGCATCGTGCTCAAATGCTTCTTACTCACCCCTATGGCTCGCGCTAGCTCGGAGGCGTTCTTGAACTCGCCTGTCATGAGGATTGCTTCAATCTTCAAGGCGTTGGCTAATAGGATGGCACGTGCGGTGGGAGTCTGTTCTCGGGGCTTGGCTTGCGCTGCTAGCTCGTCTCCTTTGGTGCGGAGGCGCAAGAGGCGGTGCGTGCCTTGGGAGGCGTAGGTGAGCGTTATGGGCACGGAGCTGTCCCAGCCTTCTTTGGTGGGGAGGTTGGCTGGCTCTTCGAGGCTGGCGAGGGAGAAGATTTCGCGGGCGGAGGGCGGCTCTTGCTGCGTTCGTTGCTCTCGTTGCTCGGCTTTTCGCTTAGGTTTGGTGAATTGCACTTTGTGTTCTTGGCGTTCTTGCGTGCGGGTACTCCCCTGCTCTTGCGCCTCTTCTGCCTTTCGCTTTGGTTTGGTGAATTGGACTTTGCGTTCTTTCGTGCAGGTACTCCCCTGCTCTTGCGCCTCTCCCGCCTTTCGCTTTGGTTTGGTGAATTGCACTTTATGTTCTCTGCCTCTGCTCTCTAGTCGCTCTTTCATATTCCTTTGCTAGTCTTTAAATTTGAAATTGATGCTCCCTTCGCTTGGGTCGAATCCTATTTTCTCGTAGATGCAGCCGTACATGTGCGCCATTTCTTTGGCACTCGCGTAGCTCATTACTTTGTCGAGTCTTAGCATGCAGTCGCCCACGTAGCCACTGAGCTCTGGGGGCATGCGCCTGATGATGGCTGCTAGGAGCTCGGGCGTGCTTGATATTTCTTCTAGCTGCTTGAGCATGAAGCGTTCGATTTCATCGGCTTGGAGGCTGGGGCAGTCGCATTGCTCTGCTCCGTATTGCTTGCGGGTGGCGCAGTCGTAGTAGCGGTGGATTTTGCCTTCTTTGAGCGTGTAGTTGCCCTTCATGCGCTTTCCGCATTGCAGGCAGGTGAGAAGTTTTGCTAGGGGGTATTGGATGCTTCGTTTCGGGGTGGTGCGGGTTCTGTGGGTGCTGGCTTGAGCTTCTACTTGCTCTTGCACCTTGTGCCAGAGCTTGCGGTCTACGATGGCTTGGTGCTGCCCTTCGTGGAGTTCTTCGCCATCTCGCACGTAGCCCGCATAGAGGGCTTGGCGCAGGACGCGCAGAATTTCTTTGTAGCTCCATTTCTTGGCTTTGCCATGGGCGTTGATGTAGGGCATGTCGTTTGTGTTGAGGCGTTGGGCGATTTGCTGGGTGGTGAGTCCTTTGTCGTAGAGCTTGTAGATTTGCTTGATTGCGGGGACGTGGCTTTCTATGATTTGCAGGAGTCCGTTTTCGCGTCTGTAGCCCATAGGGGGCAGCCCGAGCACGTAGAGTCCTCGCTTGCGGGAGGAGGCGGCTTTTTCTAGCGTGCGCTCGCGTATCATTTCTCTCTCCATTTCAGCGAATACGCCTAGCAGGTCTCGCATGGCGCGTCCCATGTAGGTGGAGGAGTCGAAGGGCTCGGATGCGCTGGCGAGCTCCACTCCGTGCTTGTTGAGCTCTGCGATGATGTTGAGGAAGTCGCGCTGATTACGTGCGAGGCGGTCTATCTTATAAACTATCACCATGTTGAACTTTTTTCGCT
>CAYJJD010000101.1:0-7676 GCA_964370425.1 uncultured Akkermansia sp.
AAGGGCGAGTTGGGGGGCTGTGATGAGGGGTTCATATCTATTGGGGGATTGTCAATTTTTGAAAAAAATGGGGGCAAGAAGGCGTTTTGAGGGAAGCTTGGCTATGGGGCTAGGCTTATTGCTCAAAACGCCTTCTGGGGCGGCTTAGAGGCGCGTATCTCGTAGTTCTTGGTGAACACTTTTACCTGCCTTACACAATTCGTCAAAAGCCGTGAAGATGGATTCAATGCATTCCTCTGAAAGGGCTTTGTAGACGCTAACTGGATGATTTCTTAGTAGGAAACTCATATCATGAGCGGCTTGTTGCAAACGATGGATGCGCTTAAAGTTCCACCTAGAGAACATATCGGGGTCGTTGAGAATCCACAAAATCTGAGGAATGGTGCAATCCAATCCCTCTATCAATTCTGTTGCTTTTTGGTCAACCCATTGCAAGAGCATTTCTGTAGTCAGGTCTGGTTTCAGGCGAAGGAACTCCTCCTTGCTTCGGGAAAATGCCTTGAGGCATGTAATGTCAGAGTCCACAAACAATTTGGCAAAATCCGAAAGGGATTGCGGGATTGTGAACTGAGCGGGCAACTCAAGAAAACACCCTCTTGGGGGGATGATGAATTTGCGCATTTTCCTGTTTGGGGTAGAGAAGAACACGTATTCGTTGTCCTCATGAGAGTGAAATTCAAGGTTTGACTTTGAGTATTCTGCTGGAGTCAGACCAGCTTTGCATTCTTTAAGAATCTTGTTTATTTGATTTGGTGTCATGGTGATGAATGGGGTTCATTTTGTGTAGTGGGTGGAGATGAAGGATTCAGCCGAGAGAGGGAGACCTTCTAGCCAATCTGGGGGCGTGGTCATGAGGGATTCAATGATAGGAAGGGATGTTTCAGCTTTATCTGCATCAACTTCCACCACCACTTCATCGTGAATGTGCATGATGACTGGATAGCCAGCAGTTTCAATGCGAAGAATAGCTTCTGCCAACACGTCCCGCGCCACGGCTGAGGTGAGGTTTTCTGCGAGCTTTCCTCCAAAGAATGCCATGCGTCTTCCTTGCACCGAGGCTGCAATGCCACGCGGTGAGCTCAGCACCTTGCGATAATGAAGATTGCGTCCAGATGGGAGAGGAAGCTTGAAATCCTTGCCTAGATTCGCCTTGAAAGCGCGTTCCAAGCGCAACCAAAGTGACGTGATGAGAGGATTGCTTCTACGGAAATCCGTCACGATTCTCTGCGCCTCTGCCGATGAAATATCTAGCCCTGCCATGGTCTTGGCTATCTGCACGAACACCTTCGCTCCTGCGCCATAACCCAGACCAAGCACACGAGCTTTGGCGAGGCGGTAGAGGTCGGGGTTTGCGTGTTTGAGCTCTTCTGGCTTATCCCAGCCCATGGTAGCACGTGCATGCGCCTCATAGACCGAGATTCCAGTAGAGAGTTGTTCCATCATGGAGTTGTCCCCCGCGAGCCAGCTAAGGACTCGTTGTTCAATCTGCCCAAGGTCGGATATGATGAATGTCTTGTTTGGACGAGCCGTTAGCATTGAGCGGAGGTCTACGCCAAAGCGTTCTGTGCGGGGGAGATTCTGAATGTTGAACCCAGCATCCCCAGACCATCTGCCAGTGTGTGCGCCAAAATACTTCAAGCCAAAGCCGAACGTGCCATCAGGGCGAATGCGAGAATGCAGCGTGGTAAGTTTTTTGAGCAGGGTGTTTGATTTTCGGTATCGCCTCATCGCATCCACCCAAGGAAACTCAGAGCCATACTTGTCCTCCCAAGCTGCGCATTCTGGGGAGTCCCCAGCCAAGGACTTAGGAGCAGGAATGCCAGCCTCTGCGCATGCTTCACGTAGAGCTTTAGGCGAAAGCGGAGGCGAGGACGCAGACCAAGGAATGCCAAGTTCTGCATCGGTGAGCGCATTGTCGAGAGAAAGCATCCCAGCCTCAAGTTTCGCCTTGTCCACATATACCCCACGCTCACACATCATGCGAGTGTGCTGTGATAGAGCACGTTCAGTGGGTAGCCATTGAGTAGAATAGGCGCACCAGAGTTGGTAAGCAGCTTTTGCATCATGAAGGCAGTAATGGGCGAGCTCATCCGCGAGCCCCAATTTTACCGCATCCTCCCAAGTCTTGCTTTTCATCTTATCGCGTGTCGCTTTGGCCAGTGTCACTTGAAGCAGCTCCTCACACGCAGCCGAAAGGCTACGTCCTGAGCCAAGGAATGCAGCCAAATCAGCCGTGCAATCCCAAGAGGGGGCAATGGAAGCTGGGATTATGCCAAGCTCCTGTAGACGCAAGAAACAAGCCTTATCGAAGGCAGCATTGTGAGCCACGAAATGCGCAGAGGAGAATTGCTCCCAGTCAAGGTCTGTAGGATGCCCTACAAAAGCAAAACCCTCTTCTCGTGAATAAACTGCAACCATGTAGATGTCGCATTTCGGGTCACGTAGGTAATGAAAAGTGCCTTGCGTGGTGATGCTCACTTGCTTGTCGTAGTAGCATTCAAAGTCGATGGCGTAGGTCTTCATTTTGAGCCTCCTTTCTTGCCTGTAGCATCGTAGAACTCCACCTTGCCAGTGGCTTTGGGCTTGTTCATCTCTTGCAGCAAATCTCCTGTAACGTGGTAGACAAGGAAAGTGCCACGCTCATCACGCAAGTGCTCAATGGCAATGTCAGGGAAGCCCCATTTCTTCTGCATGGCTTTCGTTTTCGTCACGCAGGTGAATGTGATGCTATCACGCTCCTTAGCTATAGTGAATGAGGCAAGCTTCTTGTCTAGCTCCTCCGTCAGCTTTTGGCTAATCTCAGCTAAGCTCAGCATGGAAAGCCTCCTTTCTAGTCAAGCGTTGGAAGGAAGGGTACTGAACTTCAGGTAGCAAGATACATGCTTGCACTTGCCCATCTACTCGCCCCCACACAAGGGGGAGCGAGCAAACGAGAGTACCAAGCGCACCTTGAGGAATGCAGAACTCCTCACGATTGCCAGTGATTGAGAGCTGGGTCATTGCTGATTCGCTCCTTTCTCATTGTACAGGCATTCAAAAAAGTGATACATACCAATCCCTGTGAACATGTATTGGAAGCGTGAAATCTTCATGCCATGTTGAGTTTCCGCAGTCAGTTCTTGAAGAGCAATGTACTTTTTCTCAAAGGCATGTTCTGTGGGCTCATTCTCACTGTCAACATAGCCTTTGTATACCAACCATGCGAGAAATTGCTCAGCGGACAGCTCAATGTCGCATTTGTTGAGTACTTCTACCACAACGTGCAAGGGTTGTAGGTAATCAGCACTTGAGGCAATGCAATCGGTGAAACGCACCTTCATTTCTGGGGTGAAGTTCATGATTACTTGCCCTCCTTTCCGCTCACGTTCTTGATGGTGATGCTTGCCATGCCGTGTGCTGCCATGTGCTCAAGCACAGGCACAAGCAGGGCTTGCAAGTCCTCAGTTGAGTCATTCTCAGCTTCAGCCTCCTTCATCAAGGCTGAGCAACGCTCGCTGAGAGCATCAACTTGGGCACTCTGAGCCATCAGAGCTTGGCGGCAAAAAACAGCTTCAAGGTCACGTCCTGCAAGCTTCAAAAAGCCTTCCAGCAAGATGAGAGCAGCTCCATCGGCAAGAATGCTGCGTGCCTCATTGGCGCAATCTAGGATGGCGGTTTCGGTGTCAGTGGAAGGCTCTTCGTAGAGCCCCGACAACACGTTCCAGCCTTTGAGGCTTTCGGTGAGGTTGTGAAGGGCGGTCGCAGCAGAGCTGCACGTCTGTGTCGTGGTGTATGGGGTCGTTTTCATGTTAAGGTCGCCCGATGATTAGGGCATGCTTTACTACTCGGGAAAGCTGCCATTTTTTCACCCATGTATATTTATTTTTTTTGTTTTTCGTTTGAGAATTTTTAACAAATTTGCTGCATCTATGCTTAATTTTTAGTGTTCAAGGGCTATTGAAATTTTGAAAAAATAATCGCCCAAAAATGCTAATTGGTGATTGACTTTCCCCTCTCAGCTTTGGTATATTCCTCGGCACGTGCCCAAGGGAAGCACCCCAAAACACGGACGACAACAACGAGCCCTAAATTAAAGATTTCAATCACGCAAAGCTAAGCTTAGGATTGCATGAAAGGATTTATGACGCGTAGTAATACCTTATCTGAAGCACTCAGTTGAGTACATCAGAAGAAAGTCGGGGAACATCCTCTTTACTAGAGATCGAACTCATGAACCTATAACAGGTAATGAGGACGAAATAAGGTGAATGATGTTAAGCAAACAGCTTAATCATAGCATTGTATCACTCTCTCCATTTTAGCTCTCTTGAGCATCTTTGGCTGTGTGTTATCTTCATAGAAGAGGCACGTTGAGTTATACCTTGTGTGTTGCATTTCGTTGCATCTGTCACTTGACAAGGCAACTTGATGTTTTCAACTACGAGCGATACTTCTATGATGCCGCCCACGTCTAGTAAACGTGAACATAAATAAGACTCTTATGCTCTCGCTGCGTCTGACCTAAGACCAGCATATGAGAGTGTATGCCAAGCACCATAAGTACCAACTTCTGTACGTGTCGTACAGAAATCCACCTCTATAGACCGAGAGGGGCTAAAGAGTACGGATGAGCATATCATCTAAGCTTTATCACCTCGTTTAAAGGTCAAGCTTGAATATATTTTCGAGTTTTGCCTGCCGTTGCCATTAAAACGGTTTATGTGGGTTGCGTGTTTAGCAGCTGGGAATGTAATACAACCTAACTTATTGGAGATGAAACCCTATATCTCCACCAACTCGCCCAGTGGGCATATCTAGTTATGAAAATATCTACATTCGACGACACAATTGGAGCATCCATCGAAGAAATCCTTCGCGCATGCATGAGCCTTCGCTATGGCGAAATTAACAACATCGTAATCCAAGATGGAGCCATTATAGGTTCTTTTCAGACGATAGAGTCGATTATATTGGACAAGCCAAAAGAAAAGGTTTGTTCTGCAAAATCGTGGGCTGAATTGGGTGATGAATTGCGTAAACGATTAATGTCTATAGCCTCAAAGAGGAACGACTTTGTTATTACGCAAATCAAAGTACATAAGGGAGTTCCGTGTTCTGTCAAAATTGCCAAAGATTACAGACCATCCTCTTAGTATTGATGCTAAAGTATTGAGAAAGGGGTAATTCCCGTCATTTATAACCCTACCTGTTAGTAGGGTCAACGAACAACCAAACAGCAACGCGCTGAGCCTCACGAGGGGCATGCCGTTGTGGGTTTGTGCTAAATCAGCACATCCTCACGGCATGCCCCTCGTTTTTTTGTGCCCTGATGTCTTGCTGTATTTTGCGCCAGTCCCAACGGCTCGCCTCGTGATTGCCAGCGAGTTGCAACCAAGCAACTCAAATGGAAAACATACACATTGCAATCGAAAAGATGGCAGCGGCACGCGCTCGCGCAGTACTCGCTGAATTAAATATGGCTGTCAAAAGTGATTTTGAAGACATCAAGCAGCGCATGGTAAGGGAAGCCTATAAGCAATTGGCAACCCATCGAGAAAACCCGAATGGCGGGGAAAGTGCCCCGCCTACCTACCGAATTAGAAAGAAGCTATCCTATTTTGCGATAGATATTGTCAGAGAATACCGCTCAGACAAGCGAAAAGTGCTGCTTTATCGCGACCATGAACTCAATGAAGCGGATGATGACAATACAGCAGACTCACTGATTGAAAGGCACAATGTGTGTAGTCAGAACATGGATGTTCTGCTTGACGTGCGTGCAGCAGTTGCACAACTAGCGGGAGAGAAACGAAAGCTCGCCATCGCGTTACTTACTGATTCTGTTAATGATTTGGGTTGGAGCTCGAAGAAAATTAGCAAGTATAAGGCTCAACTGAAAACTTTTTTTCAAGAAAATGGATTTTAGTGGGTGAAAAAATGGGAACTTTCCCGAGTAGTAAAGTATGACCACCTCATGCGCAGCACAACTTCTTTCTTTCCAAACCGCCCATGCAGCTCGTATCGAGCACGCCTTGCGCTCTCAGCGCGTGGCTCTCGATGCGAGCGAACCTGGTACTGGTAAAACCTACGTTGCGTGCGCTGTAGCTGCGCGTCTTGGCTATCCTGTAGTCATCATCACGACTAAAGCTACTGTGCCATCTTGGCAAGCAGTGGCTGAGGGATTTGGCGTGAAGCCTGAGCTCGTCATTAACTACGAGAAGCTACGCACAGGTAAGCACTATCAGTGCAAGCGCATAGGAAAGCAATTTATTTGGAACGTCCCCCAAAATGCTCTGCTCATATTCGATGAAGCGCAGAACTGCAAAGGGCAGACCTCGCTTAATTCAAAATTGCTCATTGCTGCTAAACGCCAGCATTTGCGTATCTTGCTTTGCTCTGCCACGGCAGCGAGTAGCCCGCTAGAAATGCGAGCTCTTGGCTTTGCTCTGGGCTTGCATTCCTTGGCTGATTTCTGGAACTGGTGCTATCGCCATGGAGTGCAAGATGGGGTGTATGGTGCGGTATTCTATGGCGGTGCTGAGTACTTGAAAAGCATCCATGAGCAAATCTTTCCAGCCAAAGGCAGTCGCCTTCGCATTGCTGATATTGAGGATTTCCCCGATTCTCTCATTGAAGCTGCACCCATTGAAACTGGCAAGGCGCGTGCCATCCAGAAGGTGTATACGGACATGAAGCGCGAGCTGGCAAAGGCTGAAAGCCTAGGCGACCGAAAAAGCCTTCGCAGTCTCGCCCAAGAAATGGGTGCAAAACGCCCTAGCAATATCACGATTCAGTTGCGAGCTCGTCAAGCCATTGAGCTCTACAAGGTGGATGCAATGGCTGAAATGACAAAGTCTGCCATAGATGAAG
The DNA here is from genome assembly GCA_964370425.1 of uncultured Akkermansia sp. Classification (GTDB taxonomy): domain Bacteria; phylum Verrucomicrobiota; class Verrucomicrobiia; order Verrucomicrobiales; family Akkermansiaceae; genus Akkermansia. The sequence continues at coordinate 6,850 of CAYJJD010000101.1, forward strand.
GCATGAGCGTAGTGCTTCTCGTGAACTTCGCTGCCACTGCCGAAGCTCTGTCTGAAAAGCTCAATTGCACTGCCTTCATACGCGGGGGGCAGAGCGAGCGCGAACGCCAGCAAGTCATTGAAAGCTTCCAAAAGAACGAAACGCTCATCGTTATCGCCAACATCAAGGCTGGGGGTGTAGGAGTCAGCCTTCATGACCCAAGCGGCAAAAGACCGCGCCTCAGCCTCATTTCCCCGACCTTCTCCGCAGCCGACCTACGCCAAGCCCTCGGGCGCGTGCATCGAGCAGGAGGGGCGGCTTCCGTGCAGAAAATCGTCTTTGCTGCCAAGACCTGCGAAGAGCACACCGCGAAATCCTGCGCCAAGAAACTTTCCCACATTGACCTCCTCAATGACGGAGACATGACCCCTTTCCCTTTATGAATACACAACCCACGAACCGCGCTGGAAGTAAGCTCCCACGAGCTGAAAAGAAATCGCTCCTCGATGACGTGGTAGTCACCACTGCCATCGTCTTTCTAGGAGTCCTCATCGGAATCACCCTCTTTACCACCATCTTTACCTTGTTCATTTTATGAAAACAAAACTCGAAACACTACTGGAAGCAGCTCTTACCGAGCTTCGCGATTCAACATCAGGAACACAATCCCAACTCTACGCCACGGCTTCACAGCTCGCTCGCATGCTGGGAGTACATCAACAAAACATGCACCACCAACTCAAGAAGCTCAGAGAAGAAGGGCGAGTCGAAGTGCTTGAACTCAACATCAACAAAGAAGGCGGTGGCTATGCTCGATACAAAATCTCTGACGTGATTGAAGCCCTTCG
>CAYJJD010000102.1:0-7382 GCA_964370425.1 uncultured Akkermansia sp.
GCATGAAGGGCGGCAAGGGCAAAGGTCCTAAGGCTCCAGCACCAGCTCCAGCACCAGCTCCAGCTCCTCAAGCATAATTTAGCTACTAGCGTTTTTTATAGCAAATAAAAACATGATCGCCCCTCGCTTTTCGGAGTGAGGGGTGTTTCGTGTATTCTTTCTGGCTTCATCATTGCGTCACGCGAATGGATGCTAGTTCGACAAAGACGCAGACCTGTGCCTGAGCCAGATCTGCGCCTCTGCTGTGTGTCTGTGTTTGAGCTATTAATAAGTGAAGAGTTTTTTAATAGGTGCTTCGTGTTCCTTTCTGTTGCGGGTGTTTCTAATATTAGGAGATGGGACGACCGAAGGCGAGTCTGTCGTACTGCTCATTCGCGTACTTATGCTGCGGATGACTGGTGCGCATGTAGGCTTCATGCAGCGGATGGCTGGGGTCATGTGCGATGCGATGCGCTTCTTTCTTTCCTTCTCGTGGCTCGCCTGCGCGGTGCGGTGCTTCGCCTAGCTCGCGCGCGACTTCTAGGAGGACGCGTCGGAAGCCAGTGTCAGCTCGCAGGGAGGGGTTGTTCAGCAGGGGGACGACTTCGACGTCTGCTGACATGCCAAGGCGTGCGAAGACGGAGGTGATGGCGGTCATGTTGTCTTCGTAGTCTAGCCCCCATTCTGCCTGTAGTTCGCTGTCGGCTTGGATGATGCGCTGCTCTTCCTGCTGCTTGTAGTGCTGGAGCTGGCGTTTGTTTTCGCGGCAGTAGTTTTCCGTGAGGGCTTCCATGGCGGCCTTGGGTACGCCGTATTCGTAGGCGGTTTTTGCCATTTCACTCACGAGTCCGTCATCCCAGAGTTCATCAGGGAGTTCTTCTGGGCGTGTGAGGCTGTATTCTTCGAGGCTGTCGGGGAGTCCGACGTTACGCCTGAAGTTACTCATGCGCCGCTTGTCTTCGATGCCTGGGTAGCCACGCAGGCGTTCGAGTGAGGCGTAGCTCTTCGCGAGGGCTTCTGGGCGGTGGAACTTCGCGAGGCTGGGCGCGTAGTCGCGCAGGTCGTCGAAGCGTTCGTACCAGCCGGGGGTGAAGCCGCCTTGTGCGTCCATGATGTTGTCGGACGTGGCTGTAGCGGGCATGCTGTGGGGGATGCTGCTGTCGCTGGGGGTGTAGCTGGCTGTAGGCTGTGTGTGGGGCTGTGGGCTGCCTGCTGTGCTGCTCGCTGGAGCAGATGTGGCTTCGATGGGGTTTTCCTTGTTTTCTGTTTCTTTGTTCATGGTTATTGTGTATGGGTGTGATGGAGGGATGCTTCTTCTCGCGCCAGCTCTAGTTGGTGGCGTATGACGAGGAAGACTTCTCGGTGTGCGTCTCGGCGCATGGCGTCGAGCGCGTCGTATTCTCCAGCTTTTCCTTGGAAGGCTGGGAAGTGGGTTTCAAAGCGGGCTTCGAGTTGTTCGAGTACCTGCTGTCCTTCGGCTGTGCCGAAGAGGTGGAGGAGGCGCGCGCGGTTCTCACGTGCTTCTTGGAGGGCGCGCTGCTGTTTCGCGCGATGGCGGGTGATGCGTGGGTCTTCTTTCATGGCTAGCCTTGCTGGAGTGCTTGGAGGGCTTCGGCGGGGATGTTGTTCATGAGTTGCTGCGCATCGAGGGCGGGTGCTGCGACCTGCTCCGCGGCTTGGCTCGCAGCGGCTTCACGCTCGCGGCGACGCTTTTTCACCTCGCGCTCGGGGCGTAGGAGTTCTTCTGCGATGCCGTCCATACGCACTGCGCTGCGGAAGCTGCGGTCTAGATCGAGGTGGTCGGATAGGGTGGGGTCTAGTGCGCTCATGTTCTGGAGGCGGATGAGGGATTTCTCTAAGCCTTCAGATTGCATGCGGCGCATGATCATGGCGATACGGCCTTGGTAGATGACGCGCGGGTGTTGGATCTCCTTTTCTCCTGCGGCGTTTTCTTTCATGATGCTCGAGGGAGGCTTCGGGAAGCGGCCGAGGCGGAAGAGCGTGGAGAAGATGCGCTCCATCATGGGCTGGCAGTCGGTGACGAAGAGGGTGAAGGAGGGGGAGAAGAGCATGACGCGCTCGTTTTCTCTCGCGTAGACTTCCGCGGCTGTCATCTGCTGCTTGTTGTTCTGCCACAGTTCGAGCATGGGGACGAAGAAGGCGCGGTGGATGGCGTCTTGCTTCTGCTTGAGCCTGTCCATGCCGACGTCGTATCTGCCCTGTGTCGCCCACTCGCGCGGGAAGCCGAGTGCGGCGCTTTCCGCGTTGATAAGGGTGCGGCCGCCAGCGCGTAGGTCGACTTCGCCTACTTGGTTCGCGAGCTCAAGGATGCGGGGGAAGGCGGCGACTTCACCGAGCATGTCGAGGATGCGATTGAGAAACTGCGTCTGCTTGATGTCTGGGTAGACGAGGCGCGCAGGGGCGATGCCGTAGCTGCCCTGCCCCCATTTCAGGAAGCGTGTGACCATGTAGGGGAACTCGTGGTAGCCGCTTTCTTCGACGATGCAGTCGTCGTCCATGCAGTAGTAGATGCTCTCATAGGGCATGTGCTTCGCGCTGGAGCGTCCGCGCTCGCGTCGTGCGCGGCGGCGTACCATGTGGAGGAAGCGCAGCGAGCTGTCGAGCGCGCGGCTCGGGTCTTTCAGCATCTTGCGGGTGCGTTCGCCGAGGGATTTCTCACCGAACTGGTACGCGGCTTGGCTCGCACTGAGCTGGAACTCGCGTATGTAGACACCGAGGCTGCCGTCCTCGTCGTAGCTGCACACGAACTCGCCGCAGGCGACGTGGCGGAAGTGGAGTCGCCCCGCCTTCGTGCTGCCGCAGAAGAGGCTGCCTGTGCCGAAGCCGACGCGGTCGAGGAAGCACTCGTGTAGCTCGGTGTAGAAGTTACTCAGCGCGAGTTCATGGTTCGCGATTTCTGAGCATTCTTGATACCAGGAGAGGGCTTCGTCTGTCGCGCGGCTATCGGGGCTGCTCCATTTAAACCACAGCTCGTTGCTGGGGGTGATGTAGCTCATGTGCCCGCTCGCGAGCTTCTGGCAGGCTTCGACGGCTGTGGTGTCGTAGAGCTTATGCGTGGCATCGGGGATGAGGCTTTCTTCGTCGCTGCGACTGGGCATGACGTAGTCCCGCAGCTCATCCCACCATGACTCCCAAGGGGCACGCTGCCCCTTGAGACTCTGGTAGATGCTGAGTATGGAGGTGGAGTTACTCATGTCATTAGCCGAGTTTGCTGTTGCTGCCACCTGTCTTGCTGAGTGAGGCGTTCTGCGCCTGTCCTGCTTTGATGGTGGAGATGAGCCCCTTGCGTCGAGCGTTCAGGGCGTCATATTGATTCTGAGTGTCGCCCTCTGCCGTCTCGGTGATGGTGACGGTGGGTGGGTCTGGTGTAGGGGCGGCGGGTACACTGGGTGGTTTCATAAATCCCATGGTCTGTGGTCTTTCTATTGTTGATGATATGATAGGAAATGAGAGTTGTGCTCTCAGTGGATGATGTCGCGGAAGCGATGAATATGTGGACGTGGACTGCGCAAGCCTCGCTGAAAACAAAGGAGGTTTAGAACCTCCACCTGCTTCCCTAGCTCTCGGGCTAGGGCGAGGTCGCCAATTAGCAGATGCACATACCACGCATCACTGTCCTGTGGACTAGTCGATGCCAGCGAAGACCATCTCTCTGGGTGATGGTGATTCACGGGCATAGCTAGAACGATGAGCTGGGGCAGCCAGATGATAAGCGCGCGACTATTCTCACTGAGCCGCTGCATATCCTGCTGGATATCGCGGCCGTGGCGGTCGTAGTATTCGTGTGCTAACTGGCGTGCATCTCGGCTCATGACTGCAAGCATAGAAAAGATTTTACTTCTTGGCTAGCAATCATCAAGCAACGCTCGGTCTAAACCGTGCGGTTTTCACCGCGCTTAGCTAGGCGAATAATTGCGTCGCTGCGCGATTTATGGCAGTCTGTGGATCTTCGCAAGAAGCTTAGCTAGCATCGACTTATCTGACCCCACCATCCATACATCATCATGAACAGCACCACCGCCCTCGATATATGCAACCTCGCTCTATCCAAGCTGGGTGAGTCACCCATCCCCGCCATCGACGCGAACGGCAGCCCCGCAGCAAGGCAATGCCACCTGCACTACCACCCCGCGCGCCAAGAAGTCCTCTGCTCCCATCGCTGGAGCTTTGCGCAGCGGCTCGTGACTCTCAGCAGTAGCGAGCCAGCAGAAGAGCAGGAAACGCAGGATCAGCACAGCCCGCACCATCTCCCCCCCGACTGCCTCCGCGTCCTCAGCGTGAACCAGAGTAGCTGGATCTTACGCGGGCGCAGCATCTACACAAGAGAAAGCCCCATCAAGCTACTCTACCTCTACGACTGCGAAGATGCGGCCCTCTTCGAGCCCCTCTTCATCGACGCGCTCGCCACCCGCCTCGCGTACAAGATGTGTACCGCGCTCACCAGCAGCAGCACGATGAAGCAAGCACTCGCGGAGGAATACACACGCATCGCTATGCCGAATGCCAGCCATTTCAACGCCGTCCAAAGCCACTCGAACGACACGCACCCCCTCTACCAGCTCTGGAAAGACAGCGGCGCGGGTGGCAGCCGTCTCTAAGCATAAAAGCCAAAAAATAAAACACCCACCCACACACAGAACACATGAAAGCCATTGACTTCGCCTGTAGGCTCCTCTACGCGCTCGAACGCGACGAACTACCAGCGGCAGCGCAGCGCGTGCTTATATCCATCGCAGCGGGGCTAGAAACCTGCCGTGACATCGCGCGGCACTGCGGCATAGACTCGCCCACCTGCCAGTGCAGCATCAGGCATCTGGAAAAACTCGAGCTGCTCAAAAGACTCAACGAGCGCACACCGCTCGAATACGGACTCAGCGAGCTAGGAGAGGCGCGCATACGCACCATCCTCTCCTTCCTCCCCTTAGAAAAACGTGAACCCTAGAATAAATCGAACAATACAAATTATGAAAATAAAGCACCTTTCTATCAGTGAAAAGCGCGACTGGCTCGCCTCATTATTTCGAGACGAGACAGGTGAAATATCCCAAGCCGAGAAGTTCAAAGCCATGGTCGAGGACACGCGACTCGCCATGCTGACGGAAGAGAAAAACGCCGCAAAGGCCGCGAGCAAGAACAGTGAAGAACGCTTCAGCCTCTTCTCGCACCTCCCCATCGGCCTAGAGCTAGCACAGCCACCGCCCTCGAAAGCGAGCTAATCGCGAGCTACATGCCCTCCCTCTGCAAAAAAACTAATTCTGCAAAGTGCTCTTAATCAGCTGATCGCAGGATGCTTCCAGCAGCGCGACAACAGCGTCGAAGCCACTAAGCCCTCCGTAGTAAGGATCAGGCACTTCAGCGTATCGCTCGCGATACGGGCTGACGAACCAGTGACTCATCGCTACCACCTTCGCCCTATCTTCGTCACTGCGTGCGAGTTCGAGGATGTCGTCCCTATTACTCTCATCCTGCGGGATGATGAGGTCGAACTCGCTGAAATCGCGTGCGGAGAACTGCCTCGCTCGGTGACCATCATAGTGGTAATGAGCGCGCTCCAGCGCGCCGAGCATGCGCGCGTCTGGCTTGCTACCTACATGATAGCCTAGAGTACCGCAGGAGTCGACGAGGACATCGCTTACACCGGCGGCAGCTAGTTTCTGACGCAGGATGATTTCCGCAGAGGGAGAGCGGCATATATTACCGAGGCAGACGAAGAGTATTTTCTGTGGCGTAGACATGATTTCTTAGAATCTTAGCATAGGCAAGTAGAAAAGACCAGCATGTTTTTTACCCAGAAACTGATGAGAATCGCCCTTGCATGACTTTTTTTCTTGAAAATGGCGGCTGTGTATGCTAAATGTTAATTTGTCTATGAAAACCCTTCTTTCAACACTCGGTCTTTTGGCAGCCCTCGCGGGCACAGCTTCCGCAGCTCCTTATGTTCTCCCATCCTCTCAAGCAGGTAATCTGACGATGAATGACTGGCAGCCAGTCTACGCTATCGAAGGTATCGCCGCGATGAGCGCAGAAGATGATGGTACAGACATGTGGGGTCCTCGCTTCTCACTGGGTATCTACAGTGCCAGTGAAGGTGACTTCTCCCATGAGTTTAACCTCAGCGTCGCAGCACTCTTCGGTAGCACAGACGTGACAGACATCGTACTGGGCGAAGAGAGCATGGACTCACAGCTCATCCCTGTCACAGTAGGCTACGATCTCTACATCAATGTCGTCGGTGATCTCTACCTCGACCTCGGTGCTAACGTCGGCTACAGCTTCGGCAGTGCCACCATTGATAAATGGAACGTGGATGAGACCGCTAATGCTGCTACATTCTCCGTAGGCGCAGGTCTACTCTTCAAGCCCAGCGAAGACATCTACGTGAAGCTCGGCTACGAGTATGGTCGTACCTACTTCGATCGTAAGGAAGGCGGCATCCTCAGCCAGCACATGATTACGCTGGGTATCGGCTGCCAGTTCTAATCGAACGCATCAATCATATTATTACACAGAAAGGGGGCTGCACGAAAGTGCAGCTCTTTTTTCGTGAGAGATATTTTAGGCGGCAGGCATGCGTCCGCGCTGTGAATACAGAAAGCGAGCCCACATCATGTCGATGCGGGCTCGCTAATAAGAAAATGTATGCGTGTATCTCTAGTCGCTCTTAGCTAGCTGGCGTAGGCGCAGGTGCTGGCGTAGGCGCAGCAGGTGCAGCAGGTGCAGGTGCAGGGGTGCTAGGAGTGGTAGCTTCTAGGGCTTCTACCGTGCGGATGAGTTCCTGCTGGGCGGCAGCCTTCTTCTGCTCTTCCGTCAGCTCCACGGTGGGGGTGCTGCTCAGTGTGGACTTCTCACTCTGGAAGCGAGCATTGATGAGGATGGAGAGCGTGAAGCAGAGGACACCGAAGAGGACACCGAAGAAGACAGTGCCTTTCTTTAGCACATTCGAAGTCTGTGCACCGAAGGCCTGATCGGTCATCTGAGATCCGAAGGAGGCACCGAGGCCTTCTTGCTTGGGACGCTGCATGAGGACGACGAGAAGCAGCAGCACGCTCACGATGAGCAGCAGGGCGAAGCTGAGATAAATGAAGAAATTAAGCATATGATATTATTGTGTTATAGAGGGATGAATGAGTGAGACGCTTAGCCTATGATTTCGTTAAACTCGTTACAGACGATGCGCTTCGCGGCGATAGGCTTGTCAGACATGGCAAAGCTCATGATGACGACACGTTCGCCAGCTGTGATGAGGTGCGCAGCACCACCATTGATGATGATTTGCTTCGTGCCAGGAGGGCCTGTGAGCACGTAGGTTTCGAGACGATTTCCCGATGTGATCGAGGCGACAAGTACCTTTTCATTAGGCCAGATACCTGCGGCTTCCATCA
>CAYJJD010000103.1:0-7262 GCA_964370425.1 uncultured Akkermansia sp.
CAAGACGAGCTCAATGCCATTCGCGACCGCTTAACCGCCTTGGAGAACAACCCCGCCCAAAACCTCCCCTCATGGGCAAACTGCATCGAAGGAAGTGCTGAAGGCATCAGCGAAATCAAATTATACCGAACTGCTAGCATCACGAGCTCAAACAGCAATTACAGTAACAGCAGAGTTGAAATCCTCTCAACCAACACAGCAGTAAACACCCTAAGCACACTTCTCACCCTAGGTGACAGCGAGAAAGTAGAAGAAATCAAATTGAAGAGCAGCCAATCCTGCCACATTGAAGCCCCCTCGCAAATAGCCCTCGTCTCTGGGGAACTCCAAGTAGACGCAACCGCCATCAACTACCTCAACGCAGGAAACAAAGCCTACCCCGCATGGCTTGACACCGTGGAAGGAGACGCTGAGGGCATCAGCCACCTTGTCCTCAAACCGAATGGCGCAGGTATCAGCACTACCCCCACAGCCTCACATAGCCTAGGCGTGCCTTTGCTCCAATACGTACGCCCATATGGCGCAGAGCACGAAGCCCACATGTATCTGGGCGCACACAACCTAGAAATCATGCGCATCTCCACCACAGCAGGAGACGTATACCAAGGCGAAATCAAAACCCTACTTTCCTAAACAGCCATGAAAACCACCATCGTATTATTCACGTATCGCGGAGAAGAAGAACTCCTCCCCCTCCAAGCAAGCCATCTGGCCAAAGTCCTGCCCTTCGCCTCCGTTCACATCGTAGACGATGCCCACGCCCCTATACCCGCATCGCTACCATCTCACCTCAGCACATTGCACCCCCGCCTCCACTACAAGAAAAGCTTCTTCGACAGGGGCGGCAATCTCAATGGGGGCGAGTGCATCATGGGCATGCTAGAAGCCATGCAACAAGCAGCCGACATCGACCAAAACACCGATGGCATCATCATCAAACTCGACCCCGACACCCTCATGCTGCGCCCCCAATTCATCCTAGACCACCTCAGCAAAGGCGCATGCTGGTACGCCTCATCCTCAGTGGATGGGATGTTCTCTGGTATGTGCTATGCGCTCACATGCTCAACGCTCGATAAAGTGAAGAAAATAGCGTGTCGCATGCCGTGGGAAATCAACACAGAAGAACGCAGCTACCCTGAAGACATGAGCATATGCAGCATGGCAGTACTAGCCAGCGGGCGCAAGCCCCATTTGCACGTGAATCTCAGTGACTCAAATAACAACAGCATCATAGGAGCATTTGATGTGCTGAGTCACAACAAGCCAGAGCAATACGAAGTCGCTATCCAAGCAGCCACACGCTCCTACATCGTCACAGTAGGCAACACAGGCATCTCAGGCTTACCTCGCGCCTTCCGCGTCAAGTTCATGCACGACATCCTCCGCCAATTCCACAACCAACAACAATCCCCCACACAATGAAAACAGCACTCATCACCATCTCCATCCTCTTGCTAAGCAGCTGCTCTAGCCTCAAGAACATCACCGCCGAGCAAATCCACGCCTTTGAGCGTAGCAGCTCTCTCATCATCGAAATCCTCACCACAAACCAGAAATAAGCCCATGCACAACCTTGCCCAACCCAGCATCCTCGCTCTCGCCACCTTCACCCCAGTCTTAGGACTCTTCTCCCAAGACATGAGCTACATCGCCCAGCAAATCTCAGCCGTGGGCGTGATGGCATTCTTCCTATGGAGAGAAACCAGAAATAAAAATGACATATAATATAAGACGGGGATCAATAATATTCTTTACAATTATGATTATTGATAGCATAATTCGTGTGTATCATGTCATATGCTTTAAGGGAAGTATCGAGTAAAATTTTGCAAATTCAGAATTCGCAGATCATCCATATAGTACCTTTTGATACTGGATGTTGTTTTATGTGGCTTGATAATCTAGATGAAAAATTTCAGGAACTCGCGGAAAGAATCTCAACAGTTTTTAATATTGCAGTTCCTTCTATAAAGTCAACGGAAGATGGCTTACGATTTATTTCGTTAACTACTAAAAAAAGCCATTTAAATTGCAATTTTTATGAGAATGGGATATGTGTCTTTGCGATAACGGAACCTGTCGATTTATATCACTTCAAAAATAAAATACATTGCACAAACTCATGCGGTTTTCACAATAACAAACCAGAGCTAGAAGCATATTTGTACTTTAAAAAATGCTTTCAACGAGATCTTATCATCTATAGAATGCACGGTTGCAGCGAATTGATAGATCGAATTATAGCATGCGCTTTTGAGTTTAGAAAAAATATACCTAAATCCACTTTACGAAAATGGAGCAATAGTATACCTTATGTTTTTTCTATATATAGCTTTTCACACAACGGAAAGAATTCAGGTTGGCAATTCTCTATTGAAAGTGGTTACCTTTTAGATCCTAAAAAAATCAGCGAAATTAGCAAATTGGTAACAAACATAGTTAGTCAAAACACAGATTCAAAAAAGAAACTACTATCTCAAGAAGACAATATTGCTAAGACAGTCATCCAAAGAATCAACCTAAAAGATTCAGAATTAAACAGTAACAAATGGATCTCATATGCATCTCAAACAAAAGTATCTGCCAGCTGGGCGGCCGTTATAGTCTATTCTCAGTACTCCGCCCAGACTCCATCTCATTACCTCAGTGTTCAAGAAATAATTCAACACGAAATGCGACTACAAGCATACTGGTTATATTTTGACAATATATCTCACCAATTAAGTAACAGTAAATTAACACATACTGACTTATACGAAATAAGAGCATATTTAAAGATTATGAAAACAATGGTGGAGAATAACTAGTCTTCTCAAATGAGCACCTCTAATTTGAATTTACTGAATGTATTATTTTCAACATCAAACATACAGCTTCCTATTATCAAGGCGAGTCAACTAGTTGACAACAAAATTGCAATATTAGACATTCAAGATATTAAACAGAAAAAAATTTACAATTACATCACACAGATTTTACTCTTATTAATTTCTGTATGCACAATATATCAACCCCTAAATGATGGTATTGACTGGACAGGAGCGCCTTCAATCACTTTATTAGCTCTATTCTTAATTGGGTCAATTTTAATTTATCGCAAAGAAAAATGAAAAAGAACATACTATTAATCGTTGACGCGCAAGCGGGTTTTATGAAAAAAGCAGAAATGGAATCACTCAAATATAAAATTTCAGAGTTGTTGAGTTTGGAAATTTTCGACATTATAATAGCAACAAAATTCATGAATAGCAGTTACAGCTCATACCATCGCTATATAAACTGGGAAAAAATGCAAAATCCTCAAGATCAAAAATTAATAAAATCAGTTCAGAGTCGCGCTAATCTAGTAATTGAGAAATCAATTTATAGCTGCATAAATGCAGATTTCATTCAAAAGATTACGCAATATTGTGAAGGCTCATACCCTGAAAACATCTATATTCTCGGTGTTGACACCGACTGTTGTGTTTTGAAGATAGCTGTTGACTTATTCGAGGTAAACATACGACCGATCATATTAAGTGATTATTGCTTTTCTAATGGTGGATTGAGTTCACATGAAGCTGGTCTTCTGTGTATGAAAAGACTTATTGGCAGAAAGCAAATTCATCTAGGTTCTTTAGCCTCTAGATTGGATCTCCCACATTAATCTCGCGAATTCCAATGGATAGAATATGCCCAGCCATAAAAAGTGGTTACTATTCACAGCCGAAATAGCATAGCAAAGCCAGCTCAAAGAGATTACTCTTTCAGTTTATGATGGCTAGCTGAGGCTTGAGCTCTCTTAGCTCAAGCCAAAAATCTCTGCTACAGTTATGGGGTTGCCTTGGAATAGTCGTGCGAGGGCTTCCATCTCATTTATCTCGTTGCGCCGACACGCCTCTGTGTAAGTTTTGAGGGTTGCATAGATCTCGGCTGATTGGGCATTTTGAAATTGCCCAGATATCTTCATGCGTGACTTGATATTGCGCAATGCTCGCTCACTGAGATTATTTGTGGTAGGTAGGGTAAAATCTTTCACCCATGCAAAATAGTTCTCCTCATACTCCTCTATGCGCTTGAGCAATGTCTTTTCACTTGGCGTTGTGTTGGGGTTGCTGCCCTGGGCTCGCTCTTGATGCCCAAGTTGGATGTAGTCTCGCAGCTTTCGCTCAAACTCGTCAATGTAGTCTTGCGTAAATGCGCCAACTTGTTTCTCTATGAGCTCTTTTCGCTTTTTGATGGTTGCGGATATTAGCTTTTTCATCCCAGCTGCCCAGTGATGTGAGGGGTTATCATCCGCGACCTTTTGTAAGTCCCTTGGTAATCGGTGTCATGCAGCATAAGTAATTGATGAAACGACACTTAAATCGCAAATTATTCTTAACGGTAATCGGTGTCTAACGGTAATCGGTGTCAGGCAGCATAAGTAATTAACTAATCGGTGTCAGGCAGCATAAGTAATTGATTACACAATGCTTAAATCGTAAATTATTCTTGTCGCCTAAGAATGTAACAATGAGCAATATATAACATGATACCATCTATACACAGAGAGATTAAATTGCAAGATATTAAGTTAAGTCCTTCCTTAATAGAGAAATAAGATTTACGTATCACTTCTTGGTTTCTAGTATGTTTTCTGCTTGCCATCCCACCGAAATCATGATAGATTACTTCTTTCAATGAAGCTTCGCATGCCAGCTCCTGTAAAAGCTCGTTCTCGCACCAAGAAGGTGAAGAGAAAGGCGAGGAGCTTACCCTACGATGGCAGCCTCTATTCTTTCTCCCCCAACGGCATCGTCACAACTCGTAGCTACGAGTCAAACCGAAACCTACTCACCAGCATCGTAGATACGAAAAACGGCACAACTCTTAGCAACAAAGCCTACAGCTATGACGCAATCGCTCGCCCAACTACACGCCAAATCAACGAGCGCAGCGACAGCTCTCCTACGGAGCCGCCCCCACTCGCAGCACTAAAGTGCTGTTCCCCCTCAGAGGTGTCTTCGGGGCTCGGGGTCTGGTCGCTTAAGCTGCGCCCAGCCTATAACGCAAAGAGCGAACTCACCGCAGCCCAACTCGGCACAGACAACTACGGCTACAGCTACGACAACATCGGCAACCGCAAAACCGCCCAAGAAATCGCAGAGGAAATCACCTACGCCACCAACTACACAAACGAGTACACAGCCATCAACGACTTCACGCCCGAGTTTGACGCAGACGGCAACCAAACACGCCTCCAAACCTCCACAGGCATCTGGACAGTCGAGTACAACGCAGAAAACCGCCCCACCAAATTCACCAGCCAAGACGGCAGCACCATAGTCGAAGCAGCCTACGACTACATGGGCAGACGTGCATGGAAGAAAGTCACCATCAATGGAGTCATCACCCACCTCCAAGCCTTCATTTACCGAGGCTACCTGCAAATAGCCGCAGAAAACCTCATCGAAGGCAAACGCTGGTCAGAACACCTCATCACATGGTACCCAACCCAACCAGAGGCAACCCGCCCCCTCGCAATCGAACAAAAGGGAACGTGGTTCACCTACGGCTTAGACCTCAGCAAGAACATCACCGAGCTCTACACCACAGAAGGCTCAATCGCCACCAGCTACACCTACAGCCCCTTTGGTGCAGTAGAAGCTACTGGTGAAACAGCCAGCCCAATTCAATGGAGCAGCGAGATTTTTGATGAAGAACTAGGCTTAGTCTACTACAACTACCGCCACTACAACCCAGCCGATGGACGCTGGATAAATAGAGACCCAATTGCGGAAGAAGGAGGCTTGAACCTGTATGGATTTGTGGGGAATGGGGCATGGTTGTCAGATTTTCTTGGGAGAAATGTTAAAATAACTATTAAGAACACTAAGAGGCTTTATACATTGTCTCGTAATGGAGGGCGTATACAATATTACACAGATGGACCTATTTCTTATTATAGTCCAAAAACTCTAGCTATTGCTGGCGCAGCATGGACACTGGAAGGTGAATGTGTGCTGGCTACTAACAGTAAATGCTATATTTGTGATAAAATCAAATTTACAATGACTCCTGTAGTATTTTTTCATCCAAAAAAATACTACGGGACAATAGAGCTTTATAACCACATAAACATAAAAGAACAAGACCATGTCGCCGATTATAAATGGTGGGCACGAAACACTGTAAAAAAGGAGTTACGCAATTTACTTTTCCACCATAAAATTCATGGATACAAAAATAAAAAGGATTGTGAAAATGCATTGACTCGCTTAGGGCATAATATTTTGCAAAATACATTTCCTGAAATTGTTAAAGCAACAATTAAAGAGTGGGATTATACTGGTAAACATACAATAGATGTAAAAGCGTTTAATGCGAATATAAAAAAGTAAAGAGAAATGAAAACCCGATATATCATTAAATACAAACATCTAATTTGGAGCACTTTATCATTAAACCTAATTGCGTGCAGTAATCATACAGCTATACATGTATTTGAATGGAAGAAACCTCAATGGGGAGTTTTACCGATTCAATATCCTGCACATGCATTCACACAACCTAAACCTAAATTTTCGATTATAGATATTCATAAAACAATTGATAGTTATTATAAAAGTGATAATATAATATTAATGGATGCTGAATATATTATGGAGAAAGATCCATATTGGGAGCTTACCTTTATTACTAAAGAATATAATCTAAGAGTAGTGAAAGTTACGTCTGATGAAAATTCTGAACTGCTTCGCGATGTTCAAACTATTGATGTTACACAGGAAAATCTGCCTATTTTTGCATTTCCTTGGAACTTTATTAAAAAACAAGAAGCGAAATTAAAGAATTCGGTTTATAAAGTTGCATGGTGTTCAAATGCTAAACAATGGTGCGTTGGTAAATGCAAATAGTAAGGAAAAAGATACTCGAGGCAAGCATTGGCATCAGACCAATGCTATTAACTTTAGCTCCCCAAAAAATCTAATAATAAGCCCCTCCTATTCAGTGCGCCCTATAATCCACGAGCAGTTTTGCTCTGCAATGAAGCTCGTCCTTTTAGAGGCGGTCGTCCTACTTTATTTTTTATGCCATTTCCTGCCTTTCGGCTATGCGAAACTCCAATGAAACTCAAGTTCGCTCAATCCTAATGCTTGCCCATTCAGTTTGAGGAAACTTTTTGTTCAAAAGTTCGCTGTTCGCTTTGCTTCTGCGAAAGGCAACCTAACAGACATAATTAAATAGGTGCCAGTCAGTAGAAAAGACTTGTTTTTAGCTTCTTATATGCTATA
>CAYJJD010000104.1:0-7117 GCA_964370425.1 uncultured Akkermansia sp.
CCTCTTCCTCGATGTCGGCTTCTTCCTCGATGTCGGCTTCTTCCTCGATGTCGGCTTCTTCCTCGATGTCGGCCTCTTCCTCGATGTCGGCCTCTTCCTCGATGTCGGCTTCTTCTACGTAATCAGGGACGGGTTTTAAATCGGGGACTGCTACGATTTCAGGCTCTTCTATGATTATCGTTTCTTGGACGATCTCCTGAACAGGCTCTGGTGCAAGGTCAGCCTCAGCGGGGGGGACGGCTGCGGCCACAGCTGCTGTATCCGACTCAGATTCCTCCATCGCTAGCTCAGGATTCCTCGTGTGTATGTAGCCTTTTTCATCCAGTGCGGCGATGATGGTGATACGTATTTCGTCTCCTAAATGCGGCTTCACGGACGCTCCGAAGAATATGTCCAGATCTCGTCCAGCGTAGGCAGATTGGATATGCTCCATCGCATGGCGTAGCTCTTCTATGCTCATGCTTTCGCTGCCTGCGATGTGTACGAGTATGCTGTCGAGGTAGGGGATATGTCTTTCGCCATGCAGTAAGGGGGAGTTGAGCGCGGCCTGTGCGGCTTCGACGGCTCTATTCTCTCCACGCGCAGCACCAGCTCCGAAGAGGCAGCGGCTCTTTTCGCGATCGAGTACAGCGTGTAGATCATCCAGTCCCATCTTAATCAGGCCTGGGGAGCTGTCAAGCATAGGCACGGATGCCGCAGCACGTGCTAGCAGCTGATCGGCCTCTTCGAATACGGAGCGAACGCCTGTATGAGACTTGAACAGGTCTTCCATCAGGTCATTCTCAAAGCAGAATAAAATATGAGATTCGTGTCGCAGCTGCGCGAGTGCCGTGTCGGCTTGCTCGCGACGGCGCGGTCCTTCGAACTTAAAGGGCATGACGGCGACAGTCACGACGAAGACTCCTGCGTCACGTGCCATTTTCGCCACGACGGGCGCGACACCTGAGCCAGTACCTCCACCGAGTCCGACGATGAGTACCATTAATCTCAGATTCTCCAGTATGGCAGCGATATCATCGCGGCTCGCGTTCGCGGCTTTCGCTCCGAGAGAGGGGTCACCGCCCGAGCCCATGCCGTAACTGACACCCTGTCCTATGGGGACGAAGTTCGCGTGGTTGCACCCTTCGCCGAGACGTTCGTCGAGTGCGAGGAGGCTCATTTTGATATGAGAGGAGCTCGAACTCGCGAAGTATTTTAAGATGTTCGCACCAGCACCACCTATGCCTACAATGCTCACACCGTCTTCGGAAGCTTTCGTTGTTTGAAAAGAAATCATGCTATTAATTGACGTGTAAATATGAAATTGTGTCACGCGGTCTTAGTGACCTGTGAAGTATTGGAACATGCGGGAGAATATGCCAGTTTTACTGTTCTCTGCGCGCTGTGCGTGAAGCTGCGCCATGCGGATCAGCCCTATGGCGGTGCAGTAGCGTGGGTCGGTTAAGAAGGCGTATTCACCCTCCTTGTTATCGGCAATAGATGGCTGATAGACCTTACATCTGAACACACGATGCGCGAGGAGATCCAGACCACGCATCATGCTCGTCCCCCCTGCGAGGTAGACGGAGAAGCTGCCTTTTTCTAAAGCTTCGGGTGGGAGCTTCTTCTTCACGCGCATCAGGGTGTCAGTGAGGCGTTCGCAGATGAACTGGTTTAACTCACCGCGTCGGATCTGCACGGAGTGTAGCCCCAAGGAGTCATGATACGAGGCAAGTGAGCTATCTTCGAAGTCACCGAAGGCGTTCCCCTCCGTACACTTCAGCACCTCTGCGGCTTCTAGACTCACACGCTGGTCGGTGAGTCGATGGATGTCTTGGTTGATATTCGAGCCCCCCACAGGGATGCAGCCCGAGGCGACAAGGTTTCCTTCGAGGTAGCAGGCGAAGTCAGTCGTGCCAGCTCCTATGTCAATGAGTAGAGCTCCAGCAGCGCGCTGTTCGCGAGACAGCACACACTGCGCTGTTGCCACGGGGGCAAATACGAGATTTTCTATCTCCAGTGGTACTTGCCTCACGCAGATGACGGAGTTATGCACGCGGCTTTCGATACCATGGATGATGTGACTGCTCACATCGAGCGTGCGCGCTGTCAGGCGTGCAGGGTAGGCACTGGGCTCGCGGCCGTCTATGCTGTAGTTTCCCGTGACTGTGTCGACGATGAAGCGATCCTTCGATACCTCGAAGTTCTCAGCCTTGTCACGCACGATATCCATGTGCTTCTGTGTTACAATGCGTTCATTGTCAGGGAGGCGATAGGAGCCTATCTGGTTATCGCCGATGAAGTGATCACCCGTGATGGAAAGAAAGATGCTGCGGATTTCTACGTCTGCATGATCCTGCGCCATCGCCCACGCATCGCGCACGCAGCGGCTGGCGTAGGTCAGGTCACAGATCTCACCTCGGCGTATCCCCACACTCTTCACTTCGCCTATACCGATGATGGTTGCGCTAGCGTCGGGGCTGATCTCACCCACGACCATACAGGTCTTGGATGTGCCTATTTCAAGAGCTACGTGTATTGAGGTTTTTGCCATAAAATGTACTGCATTATTATTATCATGTATTGCCTATTATGAGCAATCAAATTATCAAGTTTGACACAGATTTTTTAAAAAAATCGCGCTTAAAAAGCCACGGGCTTCAGTCCGACCTGACTGTACTGAGCTGCACTGGGTAGCAGGGAGGGGAACAGGGTGAGGGCTGTGTCTTTACGCTTTTCAGTAGGAGTGAATAAGAAGCCGGGCTCGCGGTTGCGCACGACGTAGCGAGTCGGCTTGAAGACCGGCAGTGGCTGATTGCTACTCGGATCGTAGCCGTCAGGACCATGATCGTATGCGCCATAGATGATGTATTCCACATTATCATCTGTGCCAAACACGGCATTCGGGCGCGGTGGCTCAGGTCCTCGATCTGGCTGCTTCGCGATGCTCTCATCCATCATGACGAGGCGTGCGGTGCTCCATGATTCTGTCGGTCTACGCAGGTAGCCCCAGAAGCGCGTCCCTGGCACGTAGTAGCGACGACCGATGTAGTAGTCACCCTTCTGCTCTTTCACGATCTCGGAGTCACGCGCGATGACGGCGCGGCACTCGTCTTCTAGCGACATGCACTGGCTGAGAAAGAGGGCGGAAATGACGCTGAGTAGCGCGATGGTGACGTGATGCTTCATGTGATAGGATGATTCGTTTAAGTTTAATGCCACAGTCGCTTCGCACCGGGGACATTCACCTCGCGTGACTCGCGGGCGTAGCCGAAGGAGCCCTTGTCGCGGGCATTCGGATTCGCACGTCTTACGGGGGCTTTCTTGTCGCCGCGCTTCATGTAGGCGACGATGCCATCGCCGACGGCTTCTGCGTAGTCGCGGGCGCGGCGTGGGTTCGCGAGGTACTTCGCTTGATTGTAATTATTCAGGTAGGCGGCTTCGAGGATGACGGCGGGGATGCCCGCGTCGTCGCAGACGTTCAGCCAGCCTGCTCCTGCCTGCGCGTCCGTGGCGCGGTACTGGAGGGAGAGCTTGCTGCCGTGATGCGGGAACTCTCCGCTGCGGATGAGATCCTTCTCCATGACGGCGGCCATAGACTCGGCGAGCTGGCGGCCGTTTTTCTGATTGTACAGCAGGAGACCGGGAACTTTTGCCCGACTCCAGCCGCGTCCGCCTGTGCTGTTGTGATGCAGGAAGACGATGCAGCTCGCGCGGCTGAACACGGCGTAATCCGCGCTGATGATGCCGCGTGCGACGCGGTCAGCGAAGTAGCGAGAGGGGTAGCGCTGCGACTCCGCCTCTGTCTGCTGCTGGTGCATCACGCCAGCCCTGCGCGCGTGTCGACGCAGGGAGGAAGAGCTCGGCATGTCGCCACGGTTGATGACGATACACTTGTAGCCTGCGTCTTCGATCTCTTCCTTCACGTAGCGGCTGTACTCGTACCAGAATCTGAGCTCCTCGACAGTCTTACCATTGATAGGGGCAGGTGTCTTCGCGCCTAGTGCGTTCGCATGATGGCCTATATCCAGCACGACCAGGCCTTTCTTCGGCATGATCTGGCAGGAGCTCATCAGCAGTGCCGACACTCCCAGAAGGAGTGCCAGTATGCCCTTGCGCGAAAATATCTGTCCCGTCATAGGCTTATTTTCTTTTAATTGGCGACGACGTTCACGAGGCGACCAGGGATGACGATGACCTTACGCACCGTGAGTCCAGCGATGTACTCCTGAATGCGGGGCTGAGCGAGGGCTGTCGCTTCGACATCTTCCTTGCTCATATCGACAGGCAGCATGATCTTGTCACGCAGCTTACCGTTCACCTGAATGACGATTTCCTTCTCATTTTCGATGAGGTAGCTCTCGTCATAGCTAGGCCAGTCCATGGCGCTCAGCTGTACCTGCTCCAGCTGAGGGAAGGCTGCGGTGAGGCGGCTGTAGATCTCTTCTGCCGTGTGAGGGGCGAAGGGGTTGAGCACACGCAGCAGCAGCACGTAGTCCGCGAGGCAGACCTGATCAGCGGCTGTCATGACATTCGTACACTCCATCATCTTCGAGATAGCGGTGTTGAAGCTCATGCTTTCGATGTCTTCGCCTACCTTCTTGATGGTCTTGTGTACCTCCTTACGCACGGGAGTCGTGCCGAGGTCGGCATCGGTGATCTTAGCGGAAAGAGTCCACTGGCCTTCTTGGTTCTCCGTCTGCGCGACACGCCAGACGCGTGCGAGGAAACGGCTCACGCCCTCGACACCCTTCGTCGCCCATGGCTTGACTTCCTTCAGAGGACCCATGAACATCTCGTAGAGGCGCAGCGAGTCCGCACCGTAGTCGTTCACGACATCATCTGGGTTCACGACATTGCCACGACTCTTGCTCATCTTCTGACCGTCAGCACCGAGGATGAGGCCTTGGTTGACGAGCTTGTAGAATGGCTCAGGTGTCGATACTAAACCGTAGTCGAACAGCACCTTGTGCCAGAATCGCGCGTAGAGGAGGTGCAGCACGGCATGCTCAGTACCGCCGACATAGAGGTCGACACCTCCTTCTTGCGTGCCATCACCCATCCAGTAACGCTCGACATCGGGGGCGATGAACTGCTCCTCATTGTGTGGGTCGAGGTAGCGGAGGTAGTACCAGCATGAGCCAGCCCACTGGGGCATGGTGTTCGTCTCGCGGGTGTAGTCTTCGCTGTAGTTGATCCAGTCAGTCGCCTTCACGAGCGGACCGCGTGGGTCACCCGAGGGCTTGAAGTCTTCCATCTCAGGCTGGAGGAGGGGGAGCTCGCTCTCAGGGATAGCGGCGTGCTCGCCTGTCTCATTGTTCCAAACGATGGGGAACGGCTCGCCCCAGTAACGCTGGCGTGAGAAGAGCCAGTCGCGGAGCTTATAATTCGTCTTCCCAGCGCCCACGCCCTTTTCTTCCAGCCAGGCAATCATCTGCTTCTTCGCGTCCGTGACGCTGAGTCCATCTAAGAAACCAGAGTTAATCGCGGTACCATCATAGCCGACGAAGCCTTCCCATGCGACTCCTTCTGCGTCGGGGGCTACAACTTGGATGATAGGAAGCTCGAACTGGGTCGCAAACTCGAAGTCACGGCTGTCATGCGCGGGCACAGCCATGATCGCACCTGTGCCGTAGCCTGTGAGCACGTAGTCGGCGATCCAGACAGGGATCTGCCCGCCTGTGACAGGGTTCGTCGCGTACGCGCCAGTGAAGACACCAGACTTTTCCTTGCTAAGTTCCGTGCGCTCCAGTTCGCTCTTTGCCGCGCAGGTGGCCTGATAGGCTTCTACGGCAGCGCGCTGCTCGCCAGTCGTGATCTGAGCGACGAGTTCATGCTCGGGAGCGAGCACCATGTAGGTCGCGCCAAAGAGGGTATCGGGACGTGTGGTGTAGACGGTAATGGTATTGCCTTGGCAGTCGAAGTTTACGTCTGCGCCCTCGGATTTTCCTATCCAGTTACGCTGGAGAAGCTTGATACCGCGTGGCCAATCGAGTGGTTCGAGCTCGTCGATGAGGCGTTCGGCGTAGGCGGTGATGCGCAGCATCCACTGGCGCAGCTTACGACGCTCGATGGTGTGCCCCTTGCTACGCCATTCGTCCGCTTCTTCGTTCGCAAGGACGGTGCCCATGTCGGGTGACCAGTTCACATAGCCTTCGGCGACGAAGGCGAGGCGCAGCTCGTCTATCTCGGCGCGGCTCATGCCTTTCTCCTCCAGCTCGCTGATGGGGCGTGCTTTCTGGAGTTCTTCGTTATAGTAGCTGTTATAGAGCTTCAGGAAAATCCACTGTGTCCAGCGCACGTACTTCGGGTCTGTGGTCGCGACTTCGCGATCCCAGTCGTAGGAGAAGCCGAGCATTTTCAGCTGGCGGCGGAAGGTGTCGATGTTTGTATTCGTCGTGATGGAGGGGTGCTGACCTGTCTTAATAGCGTACTGCTCTGCAGGAAGACCGAAGGAGTCCCAGCCCATGGGGTGGAGGACATTAAAGCCCTTCTGTCGCTTGTAACGTGCGACGATATCGGTGGCGGTGTAGCCCTCGGGGTGACCGACGTGGAGGCCTGAGCCACTGGGGTAGGGGAACATATCGAGCACGTAGTACTTAGGCTTCGTGGCATCGAAGTCGCTGTCACCGGGGTTGGGGACGCGGAAGGTTTTTTCATCATCCCAAATGTTCTGCCACTTGGGTTCGAATACGTCAAAAGGATATGGAAGTTTACGATCAGACATGTCGGCGGATAGTTTACTATAAAAGCTATCTACTATCAAGCCTTATTCCCGCGAGTGCCGCACGTGTCACAAATAGCAAAAATATAGAAATGAGCCTCTAATAGCTCAATGGCTTATGAATTAAAAGTCTGTTTCGAAATGATCCCCCTCTCTTCTAAAGTAACCTTGGTTGAGGAGATGTGGGACGTGCAGGGTTTGCGGTAAAAGTTTCATCGAGCCACCCCTAAGCTAATCCGCAACATAAAATATCCCGCTCTCACTAGTCTGAGAGCGGGGGTAGATGAGTGTGCGGCAAAAGGCGTGCTGTTTTGCTCATTTTCGTGATCACCATTCTGCTCAGACTAATTTTGCAGGTGCCTTAAGGGCACCTTGCGAAATTAGCAGCTTCATGCTTTGGATGGCAGCTTGAGG
>CAYJJD010000105.1:0-7026 GCA_964370425.1 uncultured Akkermansia sp.
CTTATTATCAAGAAAAACTAGAATTCATAGTTATAAGGGCGAGGAATTTAGGTTACCCCAGCAAACGTTGCAGATCATCAGTCGTATGAAGAAATGATAGGAGAAGAAACAGTGGTCATATTAGCAGACAGGGCCTACGCTTGCGAACCTCAATAATATGAGACGCTTTAGTTTTTTATGTAGAACAGGCGCATTGTGTCCTCAGTTCTAAAATAAAGGCAAAATGGGGGCATTTAGCTCGCAATAATGAGGAAATTTCGATAAAAAAGCATCCATAATCAAAATTTTGAAAGCTGCATAGAAGAAAGTGCAGATTCATTCCAAATAAATTGGTTCAAAAAACTAATTGCGAGAACCTGCCTTTAGAGATTATTGAATGGTTTGATTGATTTCGCTGAGATTACTTCTTTGTATTTTCTCCATTTTCAATTATTTTGTTATCTCTTTTTACTGTAATACCGATGGTGTTTATAGCGACGTTCGGTGTCTTATGCTCCACAAATGTCGGATTATTATCAAGGGCTGCGAAAACATATCTGAATAAATCAGCGTACGCGAATGTTTCATCTATATCTAATTTTCCCTTTGCTGTGTCTGGCATTTTTATAGCAACAAACACACTGAACATATCTTCGACGATTTCCTCATTGCTCATATGAAGGTGAGGGTATTTCGATCTTATAGCACGAGGGGTCATATTAGATAATGAGTGACCTTCTACAGAAGCATAATATTTATGCCCATGATCTCCCAGCAATATGATAACTGAATTCGGATCGTGCGACTCAATTTCATCAATTAGAGTTGATAGCTCTTTATTCATCGCACTGACACCACGCTGATAAATGCCAGATTCAATCCAGCTCTGATAAGTATCTAGTATATTTCCTTCACGCTTTGCGCAGTGAAGATCATTATGCGGTTTGAGTAAGAAGAAAGATGGCTTATCGAGCTTTTTTATACTTGCTATATGCTTGAACGCGGCTGGATAGATATTAGAATCAGGTAGCTTATACTCCTTATGGGAGCATAGGCGATGCAGGGGACGAATCTTTTTCGATAAGGTAGGTGCGATTTCTTTTAAGATGCTTTGAAGTGAATTGTCAGCCTCGTCAATGCCGTAGTCTAAATACGGACCTTTATTCTTAAAATAATAATTTTGGGAGTCGTAGAAGCACGAAATGACATAATCATTTCGCTTGAGATAGTTAAAGAGCAGATTGTCCGCACTCCCCCCAAAGAGATTATGCGCCTGCGTCGAAACATCTTCATTACCTAAGAATGTCGAAACGACACTATTATTCATTAGCATTAAAGTCAGCATAGACCCCTTTGTAAACGGCGAATGAGAATAAATATCGTTATACACAGTAAAGCCTTTTCTCTCAAGCCTATTCTCGAATGCGCTATTATCAAACCTATATGTTTCTCTAAGGGTTTTAGGACTCATATAGGACTCTAAGAGAACTAGATAAATATTAGATTTATTCTCTAGTTTCTCATCCATGGGGAAGTTTTCGTATGATGTCGCAATTAATAAATCTGCGCTGTCTTTTGATTTTACATTTTTGTATTCGCGCTTCGTGAATTGGAAGCTACAAAAGACGAGAAGCGATAGCATGGCAATATTCAAGACTTTTAAGCCCTTTTTCCTTATTATGTAAAATAGCGCTCCAATGACAGTGACGTGGAATAAATTAATAATAACGAAATTCGTAAAGTACAGTGTGATGTCTATACATAGCACAACTATGAAGTATGCAGCCAGTGCTGCAATGAAGAGGAGTGAAATATTTCTTACTCCGATTCTAAAGCGCGCTGATGTGTTTTCCCCATTTTTCTCTATGCTAACTTTGAAGGGTAAGCTTATGGCTATATAGAACTGCGAGCTTTTGATGATTAATTTATCAAATACAATACCTATGGCAAAACTACAAATGATAGCAGATACAAAAAACACAAAGAGGTTTACTATCTGCGCTTCGCTAAAATAGTGGACATTAAGGCCTACTGTAAAATACAGAGGTACTATAAAACACAGCCCGAGAAGAAGACCGCTGGATTCGATGAGCGAGGGGAGTACGCGCTGTTTCACCGCTAGTATAGAGAGACGCACACGTTCTACGAAAGAGATCTTCGATAAGAGACTGAAGACGATGACGAACACATTATTCATCGTCCAGTACAGCAGCAGCGCAGATGGCGCATTATACAAGAGAGCGAAGAATAATAAGGCGACGATAATCGCCTGCTTGCGCTGAGGCTTCGATAGCCTGACCACAAAGCATGCACTCACGAGATTCACGAGCGTCATGATAACGGGCATGATGTTGAGCCCGAAGAATAGGTCATCAGGCTTCGAGAGGTCCTGTAGGAAGAGGAAGCTGACTTTATCTAAGTGCGGTAGAGAACTCAGCATGAAGTACACCGCCATTAAAAATGGCAGCTGTACTAGTAAAGGGAGCACATTGCGAATCGCAAAGATAGGATGATACGAATATCGCTGATACAGATTCAGCACCCTCTGGTGGCGGGCGGCATCACGCGAGGTCTCTTTAATGCGATGGAGCTGAGGGGCGAGAACCTGCTGTATATTACTCTCTGATTGCTGCACCCCTCTCACGAGCTTGTTCAGGGGTATCAGCAAGAAATGATTTAATAATGATAGAGCTAATAAGGCTAGTCCGTAATTCTCCACAATAGAAACGAGACCAAGGTAGATATACTTATAAATAAGCTCAATTGTATAGATGCTAAAAATATATAAATCGTCCATATGATGGTGAAGAAGTTAGGACGTCGCCTCACTGCTGCGGGAGTGAATCATGATACCGTCCGCACGCGTGTCTTGGGCGACGGCGCGGCTGACTCCTTTCACATTTTCCACGACGCTCTTGCGCTGTTCGCAGTTCATGCTGGGCAGACGCTTGTAGCTTACAATGGCCGCGTTAGTTAAGAGTCCGATGATGATTTCTCCCCCCATCTTGCGAGCTTCTTCGATGATATTGAGATGACCTGGGTGCAGCAAATCGGCGCTCATCGCAATATAAATTTCCTGTTTTTCGGCTGGTGTATTCATTTAAACGTGTAATGATCTCGCAGAGATCCCCTGTGTAGCTCTACTCTAGCAGAATATCTCGACTTTGCAAACTTTTGTTTGAGAATTGGCACTTTAAAAGCCCCTGCCGTACTCGGTAGGGGCTTTAGAAAAATCTCTTTCCGTGCGCTTCTACAGCTTGCGACGGCGGCGCAGGAGAAGGGCAGGGGTGAGGATTAATACGAGCGCGGCTGTGCTAGGCTCAGGAATCCCTGTTCTATCTACGTAGACGAGATTGTATCCCATCTCGTTGAATATAGCGATGTCTCCCTCGCTGAGGTATCTCATATCCTCTGTGAAGGAAGGTCTCATTAGTGATGTGTATAGTACCTCTTTGTCACCGACAACCTCGGGCGCGACGTGGGCGAAGCTAGAGCCAGGATCGCCCTCTTCTGGGTTATGGACATACATCCCCGTGTCTCCAAACTCAATTTCCTTGCCCAGTGCGAGTGTTTCACCATTGAGCGCGTCTGTGATCAAGTTGTCGTAGGGTGAAGTGGAAAAAGTATTATCCTTGATAGTAGTATCACTAGTCGCCTGATATCGAATGGCGTAAAACCCCATGCCATGTGTCAGTTCATGTAATAAAACGGTGTAAAAGTCCTTGCTTGTCGATTCTTCCAAGAATTTAAAGCCAGTGTGTGTATTGAATTTCAACGTTATATCCTTCTGGTTCGCATCGCCGTGATCGAAAATAGTAGGCTTTAGTATAGCTGCTCCCGCAGCAGTAATATACCTGTAGTCAGCAAAACCAGCTTCTTTTAATTTAGCCTCTGCTGTTCCATATGTGAAACCCTGCATTAGTTCAAATTCGATGCTTACAGTGATCTTCTTGCTCGTGTCAAACGTGGCGTAATGATTCACTAGTAGCTCGCCCCAGTAGTCTATCGCATCTTGAGTGATCTTCATCACATCTTCAATAGGGATCTCTATGGGACTATCTCCCGTTCTATCCCAAGTATCTGTATTAATCATTTCCACCTCAAAGAAGTGATTTGAGACCTTGTACTCCGCTTCTGCGGGACATGACAGAAGGGCGGTCGCGGCTAAAAGTGTGGTTGTAAGTAAGTGCTTCATGGCAATGCTTTGTATCATTTTTCTTGTTATTTGTCAACTATATTTTTGGAATTAGATTAAATGGTGAGTGATCATTTTTCACTTGCGCTGTGCTTGTGTATATATTATAATATACGCAATATTTTAACTATCTAATTATATAGCTATGAAGACGATTGTATTCCAGAGTATCGCCGTCCTCTGCATTCTTCCGCTCGCGGTCTCGGCCTCTACGAGGACAGATGCGCAGGGACGCTACCAAGGGCGCAGTGATAAAGAGGGGAACAAGGAAAGCCACTATGACCTCTCAGGCCGCTACAAGGGGCGCACCGACACCGACTCACGCGGGGTTGAGACGCACTACGACTCGTCGGGGCGCTATCTGGGGCGCAGCGATCCAGATGGCAGCGGTGGCATGTACTTCTATGACGCGCAGGGACGGCAAGTCGGGCGCGCGAAGTCAGACGGGCAGGGTGGTATGCACTTTTACGACGCGCAGGGGCGCAGCCAAGGGCGCGCGAAGCGTGAGTCGAATGGTCAGCTGAATTACTATGACGCTCAGGGGCGTTATCTAGGAAATAAACGCCCATGATCTAGCTTAGTCGTCTAACTATTAATTTCCCACGCCTGTGTTTTGCCCGCTGTGTCACAAAAGACGCTTGCCAAGCGGATGCACATGCGCTATATTGCACCTGTGCATCAGATCGTTTTTAATGAAATCAGTGCGGCAGAACTCTCTGCCCTCCCTACGCAGGATCAGCTCAGTTTACTAGGCTCATTTCAGGTAGATGAGGCTGGCTTGAATGCAGCCAGCTCTGAGCATCACTTTGGTGTCGTCGAGCGCGAAGGGAAGAAAATCTACCGCTTCCGCTCACAAGACCACCGCATCTACTTCACCGTCGAAGGCGAAGATACCGTGATCGTGCAGCGCGTGCTCAACGCGAACTCCCTGCGCGACTTCCTCTTCCGCTCGAAAATAGGCGGCTCAGAAGACCAGAAACTCAGCAGCTCGCGCTCCTTCTGGAAACTCATAGAAGAAGGCGAGAAGTCACCACGCGCTTAAAAGCACGCACGTGAAGCCACTTCTTATCTAGGCAACCGATAGCAACGAGATGTCCGCCTTGCTCTCCCTCCTGCCTTCCCCCCTCCGCGTGCTCGCGCTGGCCTCCGTCACGCTCACGCAGCTCGTGCGCATGAGGCTCTTTATCGTGCTAGCCGCGCTCATCATCGCCTTCTTGCTCCTCCAGTTCATCCCCTACCACGGCGACCTTGGCGTCGAATCCAGTGGCGTGGCACAGCTGGAGCTCATCAAGAACATAGGCACAGGTAGCATGCACCTCTTCGCTGTCATCTTCTGCGTGTCCGCGACAGCACTGCTCATCCCACGCGATGCAGAAGACCGCATCCTCTACACCATCCTGTGTAAGCCTGTACCGAGGCTGGACTACCTCCTAGGAAAGGCACTCGGCGTGCTCTTCCTCATGTTCCTCATGTTCCTCGTGATGGACGGACTCATGAGCCTCACCCTGTACCTACGAGAGCAGCAATTAGCAGGCATGATCACTGAAGTACTCACCGCGCGAGGTTTCGGTCAGGCAGAGATACAGCCCCACCTCGATGCCCTGTCGGAGGCTGGTCTGAGTATGAACCTACAGCGATCGCTCATCCTTTACTTCATGGGCTGGTGTGTACTCACCAGCATGTGCCTGCTCATCTCCTGCTTCACGAGTGGGACAATCGTCAGCATGGTGCTGAGCCTAGGACTGTACTTTGTCGGTACCTTCCAATCACAATTCTTTGAAGCCATGCTCGTCGGCTCTGGTGAGCTCGGCGTGAGCTCCACACTGCGCAGTGCCTCGGAAATCTTCGCGCTGCTCATCCCCGACTTCAGCCTGTACACGGCGGCAGATCAGGCGAGTGCTGGGCAGATGCTCAGCTGGGGTATGCTCGGTGGACTCGGACTCATCACACTCGCTTACTTTAGCTTTCACCTCCTGATCGCGACGTGGTTATTTGCGAAGAAAGAATTTTAATAAACTAGCGGACATATGGACGCATCTAGCCATGGGAACTATGCGAAACTTGCGACACGATACAGACGTGGGCGAGGGGGCTGTGAACGTGATTTTGAACGCGCGGTGTACTACTATGATCTCGCGGCGCAGGCGGGAGATGTCGATGCTCTGTACCAGCTGGGGAAATGCTACCTGAAAGGCGTGGGCTGTCTACGAGACGAAGGCGGAGCGGTAAGCTGCTTTGAAAACGCGGCGAACCGTGGGCATCAGGCGGCCGCGCAGAAGCTCGCAGAATGCTTTCGTGCGGGAGTCGGCGCACCGCAGAGCGAAGAGCTCGCGTGCTACTGGGAGCTGAAAGCCCAAGCGATGCGCACAGGTGTGTCTGACACCTAGAGCGGGAGACCAGAGGGGCTCAGCTCCTCTGGCAGGGTGTGGGGGGTAGCCCCCGCATAGTAGACCGTGATCGAAGATCACGAAACGTCAGTGAGTAGAGAAATATGCACACGCCCGCCTCGAAGTCCCTGCATCGTGTCAGCACCCTCACTGACGACCTACTATCCTCTGCTCGCAAGGCAGCTCTTCTCTGCCGATGAAGGAGCGAAGCGTAGAAGTTGCTGCACTTTCACGCTATCGCGCTTGCCACGAAAGACAAGAGTCGCGCTTCGCGCGCAGTGAAGGGCGCGTCAGTTTCGGGTGTGGACACCTTGCTCTGTTTCCCCCGCGGGCGCGTGTGATTTCACTCTATGAGGAAACTGACGCGGCTGTGCTCTGCGAGCACAGCTTTTCCTTGGGCTTTGCCCAACCCCAGCAAGGACGCCGTCCCATATACGTTAACTTGATTGACATTCAGCCAGAAAT
>CAYJJD010000106.1:0-6993 GCA_964370425.1 uncultured Akkermansia sp.
CCATAAATGGCACGTACGGTGGTGTGAGAGGGGGCGAAAGCCCCCTACTCGATTGGCTTAGTCAGGAAAAAGGAAAAGGCTTCCGAAAAAATCAGGGCGCATCCTTGCAGAGACCGAGTCGAGAGAAGGAGCGAAGCTGGCGGATGAGGTGATCGGCTCGTCCGTCATTGCAGAGTATCTTATCGTAGAGATCGACGATGCGTGCGACCTCGCTAGGATTCTCGTCTAGGAACTCGATGCGTAGCTGCTCGAGTCCGCGCCGGCGCAGGGACTGGAGGTGGAGGGCTGCGGTCTGGCTGTTCTCATGGAAGAGGGTGTTCCGGCAGCCTTCGTCGCTGCGGAGGTAGTGCAGCATGTCGGCTCTATCCTGAACCCTGACTTGATGGTATTCGCAGGGGCGACCGCAGTCGAGGTGGTTTTTCCCCTGTGAGAGGAAGCTGCAATACACGCAATGCTCCATGTGGAAAAGGGGCATGTGCTGGTGAATGGTCAGCTCCATGAAGGAGGGATCACACTGGCACAGCAGCTCGTCTACTTGCTCCGCGTTCAGGTCATAGGAGATGGCGCAGGAGGATAGACCTAGCTTCTTCCAGAGCTCGCTGCTGAGACCGTTTGCACAGTTCAGAGAGAAATCCCCTGCGAGGGTGATTCCCTGCTCGCGCAGGAGATGGACTGCACCGAGATTACGGGCGAGTATGCCATCGGCTCCACTCTTAATCATGCGGCGCAGGAGGCCTTCTTCGCGTGGCTTCATGATGCGCAGCGTCGCGAGCCAGGTGGATAGTTTCGGGTTAATCTCACGCAGCTCAGCGACCTGCTTTTCTATGTCTTTTAAAGAGCTAAAATCGAGGTAGAGTCGTTGGACGCTTCCCTGCTCAGCGAGCGCCTGTGCCTGATCCATGGCGCGGCAGAGCGCATAGAGGCGGTAAGTAGCGAGCTTCGCCACAGGGAGTGTGTTCTTCGGCAGCTGGGGTGTCGGCGGTTCGCTGACTGTGATGCTAGTCGTAGGGCTGGCTGCGTCCGATGTAGAGACAGGTGTGGGAGCCTCTGCGAGCTTAGCGATGAGTTCACGGCGCATGGCGTTTAGCTGGCTGACTGGCAGCATGGCATTCTCTGGAATGGAGTAGCTGCATGTGCCTAGTGAGTAAGGGGTATCTCCGAGGCGTGAGAGCTGCTTCTCGATGCTAGCGGGACTGAGTGCTTGCTTCTCGGCGACTTGTAATGACTGCTCACTGCGTACGGTGATGCCACGGCAGCTGATGGTCAGCGGTGTGCCTATCATGCCTGAGAGGTGCATGTCGAGCTGGTTTCCCTGCGCCGCGTGGGCGGACTTGCTCTTCGGGCGTGGGAAGCTCGACCAGCTCTGCTGGAGAAGTTTGTCTAGGGCGGGGTCGGAGGTCTTCCAGACGAGCTGTCCGCGCTCGACTCGCTCCCAGTCTATATTACTCGCTTTACCGTGGAAGAAGAGCTGCAAACCATTCTCTTCTGTCTTCCAGATGCGACCGCCTTGCTCTTCATTACGATCTTCTCCAGCATCGAGGACGAAGCCGTCCCCCTTCGCGATGGGGATGTCGGCATGTGATTCGAGTTCGATCGCGCTGTAGCCGACGCGTGCGACACGGCCTGCGAGCGCGCCTCGCTTCTTACCGAAGCGTCCATGTGTGAGGGCTGGGTGATTCGAGCCGTCGAGCCAGCCTGTGTAGAATCCACGTGAGAATGCCATCTGCATGGCGTAGAGGTCTTCGCGGTACTGGGCTTGGGCTTCGCGGCTGGGGAGTTGTGATTTTCCTGTCGCCTTGTCGAGGGCGTGACGATAGGCGCGTGTCGCTGAGGCGACGTAGGCGGGACTCTTCAGACGGCCTTCGATTTTAAAGCTACGCACGCCAGCTGCCAGCATCTCGGGGATGCGGTCGAGAGCGCAGAGATCCTGCGGTGAGAAGAGGTAGCGTTTTTCCCCCATGTCACGGAGTCGTCCGTCTACTTCGAGTTTGTAAGGCATGCGGCAGGCTTGGGCGCACTCACCCCTGTTTGCACTGCGCTGTCCGAGGCTTTCGCTGGTGAGGCATTGCCCCGAGTAGGCGACGCATAGTGCGCCGTGGCAGAAGACCTCGATGGGCTTCGTCGTCGCAGCGGCACAGGCGGCGATATTCTCGATGGAGAGTTCACGCGCGAGCACAATCTGATCGGGATTGTAGAATTCATCGACGAGCTTCACGGCATCGGGGGAACTCACGGTCATCTGGGTGGAGAGGTGGAGCTCTAGCTTCCAGCGATTGAGTTTCTTCTGCTCGGCAATAAAGGCGGCCATTCCCATATCTTGGATGATGACTGCGTCGACTCCCGCATCGTCCAGTGCTTGGACATAGCGACAGGCTTCTTCTATCTCGCGAGGGAAGATGAGAATATTCATCGTCACGTAACCACGCACACCGTGAGTATGGAGGTAGTTCATGAGGGTGGGGAGGTCTTCGAGGCTGAAGTTGTCAGCGCGCATGCGGGCGTTGAATTGTTCGAGACCGAAGTAGATGGCATCCGCGCCGTTTGCGAGGGCTGCGCGGACGCAGTCCCAGTTACCAGCTGGTGCTAAGAGTTCAGGATGTGAATGTGACATGAATGTGGTGGGGGGAATGTGATGAACGCTTGCGTTATTTTCTCTCGCCTTTGGGGTCGAGCGCGTCGCGGAGACCGTCGCCGAGGAAGTTGAGTGCGATGAGCGTGAGTGAAAAGAAGAGTGCTGGGAATAGGAGCAGCTGCGGGGCTATCTCCATGCGGTCTGCTCCTTCCTTAATGAGCGTACCCCAAGAGGAGTTCGGAGCCTTCACACCGAGTCCGATGAAAGACAGGGTGGATTCTGTGAGGATGATACCAGGGACGGCGAGCGTCGTGTAAATGATGACTGTGCCCAGCAGGTTCGGGGCGATGTGGCGTAGAAGGATGCGTGCATGCGACAGCCCGAGCGAGCGAGCGGCTAGTACGTATTCCTGCGAGCAGATCTCCATGGTCTGCGTGCGCACGATGCGCGAGAGAGTTAGCCAGCCTAGCGCACCTATGGCGATGAAGAGCGGCACAAGGCTCATGAGAGGAGCTATGGCGCTATGCGTCCAGCCCGTGAGCTCTATCACCCAAGCAGTGAGCTCGCGGCTCGGCTCTTCTATGCTCAGGGAGAACACAATGACAAGCACGATGAAAGGTAGCGCAAACAGCACATCGACCACACGCATCATGAAGGCATCGACACGCCCGCCTACATAGCCTGAGACAAGCCCGTAGAATAAACCGATGAACAGGGATACCGTACTCGCCACCAGAGCGACCAAGAGCGAGATCCGCCCCCCGTAGAGCACACGCGCGAGCAGATCACGCCCGAGCTGATCCGTGCCAAAGGGATGCTCCCATGATGGCCACTCGGCGATGCGCGAGAGCTGGGTCGCATTCGGATCAGCAATGAAGGAGAAGAGCGGCAGGACATAGCAGAGCAGAAGCATCATTCCGAGGATTCCGAGTGATGACAGGGCGATGCGGTTGCGCCGCAGTCGCAGCATCGCCTCTTGAGAAGGTGAGCGTCCGTGCTGAAACTGTGCTGTGGGGAGCGTTGTCATGCTTTGTTTGCCTGATGCCGCAGGCGCGGATTAATGAGAATGATGAGGATATCCACCGCGATGTTTGCCAGCACGATGAGTGAGCCGTAGCAGAGGACGAGGGCTTGGATAAGGAAGTAGTCTCTATCTGTCGTCGCATTGATGAAATGCGTGCCCATGCCTGGAACTTGGAAACAGCTTTCCACGACGAAAGAGCCCGTGATCAGAGCCGCAAAGGCAGGGCCGAGATAGGAAATAGTTGGCAAGAGCCCCCCGCGCAGCGCATGCACGAAGAGTAGACGCGCCGTGCCCACGCCCTTCGCGCGCGCCGTGCGGATGTAATCTTGCGATAGCACCTCCATCATCCCCCCTCGTGTGAGGCGAGCGAGGTACGCGCCATTGATCAATCCGAGCGTTAGGCTGGGAAGCACGACGCAGAGCCAGTTATCCCAGCCTGCGACACTGAGACCTGGTACATAGCGACCGAGCGTACCACCGAGCAAAGGCGCGATGACAAAGGCTGGGAGACAGATGCCCAGCATAGCGAGGAACATCAGACCATAATCTAGCTTCTTTCTCTGGTAGTAAGCCGCGAGCATCCCCGCAGGAATGCCAATAAGGAGTGAAATAATCATACCCACCGTCCCGACAAGCAGGGAAACAGGGAATGCCTGCATAAGAATCTCGCTGACTTGCACACCTTCCTTCACAAGGGAAGGTCCGAAGTCACCGTGGAAGATAATATTGCTCAGGTAATCGACATACTGTGAGAGCGGTCCCTGATCCATGCCGTAGAGCTTCTGGAGCTGCTCCATGATATGCGGAGCGAGCTTGCGCTCACCGAGGAAGGGATTCCCTGGGAGAAGACGCACGAGGAAGAAGGTAATCGTCACGAGGGTGAAGATCACAAGAAGCCCCTGAGTTAATCGCTGGAGGATGAGCCGTATCATGGGGCTACCTCCTTTTCATGTGCTAGGAGCTCCACTGCATCCAGTGGTTGAATCTCCAGCAAGCAGGGGTAGAATCCCCGCACCATGGGCGATACGAGATAGGTGCGATGCCCCCAGTACAGAGGAATGACAGGCTGCTCTGCAAGCATGATTTCCTCCGCATTTTCTAAGTGCTGCATGCGGCTCGCACGGCTCACGCTGCGCTGAGCAGCCTGTAGCTCTGCATCGTAGGCAGGGGATGCCCAGCCTGTGTTATTATTCCCACCGCCACTGCGCCACAGCTCGACAAAGTTCGATGGATCAAGGAAGTCACCGCTCCACGAGGAAGAGGATACCTGATAATCCCCATTCTGCTGTGCGGCCTTGTAAGCCGTCCATTCATACACGCGAATTTCTGCCTGTATGCCCAGCGTTTCTTTCCAGAATGCCTGAATAGTCTCCGCCATGATGCGCTGCACCTCGCGGGAGCTCGTCATGAGCTCGATGGTGGGGAAGCCCTCCCCTTCGGGGAATCCTGCCTCTTTTAGTAGCTGGCGCGCGAGTTGCTCACGAGCCTGCTGAGCCGCTGGCAGCGTTGGGAGAGAAGGTGCGAATCCCTCACTGCGTGGCGTGAAGCCCATCGTGACTTCACCAGCACCGCGCACGACCTGATTCACAAGCGCGTCTCGGTCGATAGCTAGAGATAGAGCCTTGCGCACGCGTAGATCGGTGAGAGGAGCACGTTTTGTATTCAGACGATAAAACACGCAGCTGTAGTAAGGAGATTGGACGAACTGCTCACCGCCCTGCTTCTTCGCGTATGAGATCATCTCGGGGGGGACATTGTTCGTGATATGGAGTTTCCCATCGAAGAACATGCGCGTCTCGGTGAAGCCATTCACGATGGGGAGGAAGCGTATGCCCTTATTGCGCAGTTCTGCGGCTCGCCAGTACTGAGGAGAAGCGGCGACTTCGAGAAAATGATTATACCTATGCTCACGCAGCACATATGCACCATTCCCCACCCAGTTCTCAACGCGCGTCCAGCTGTTCTTTCTGTCCAGCATACCGCCATACTTTTCCACATGATGGGCAGGGATGGGAAACCACGTATAATGAAGCAGAAGCTCCAATAGATGAGGGGTCGGACCGACGAGGCGAATCTCCAGTTTATTGTCGCTGAGAGCCCTTACTCCCACTGAATTCCAATCAGCTGAGCCTTGGTTATAAGCCTGTGCACCTTCGATGGGATAGAGCATCTGCGCGTACTTTCCGCCAAACTCGGGATGCAGAAGTCTCTGGTACGCGTAGACAAAGTCCTCGGCGCGAACGGGCTTCCCATCACTCCAGCGTGCCGACTCGCGCAGCTGGAACTGCCACACGCGCGCCTCATCATCACAGCTCCATGATTCCGCGACCGCGGGGTGTACCTGTGTGACATCCTTGGGATCGGGACGCACGAGACCTTCGAGCAATGTTCCTATGATGCGTCCATCAGAAACAGCCGTCGCGAGATGGGGGTCTATGCTCTGTGGTTCTGAGTTATTCCCTATCAGGAGTATACCATCACGCGCTGCCTGATCCACTGAGCTCCCACCATCGTGGCAGCCAGAGAGACACAGCGCGAGCAAGAAGCTCCATAGTGTGGTGATCAAGCGCAAAGACATTCTAATAACACTCGCATTTTACCACGAAGCGCGCTCTCTAGCAAGTCTAGGCTGTAAGGCTATAAAAAAACTCCCACCCCCATGACAGAGGTGAGAGCTGCATTCATGAAACTACAGTATCCCTACTACTAAGCTGTTGTAGCGGAGAAAGCTGGGCGGGCGAGTAACTCTTCGTTCAGGCGCAGCAGGGCAGCAGGACTGTCCTTTGCCAGCTTCATCTCACCGATAATTTCGTTCAGCGTGTCTTCTTCTTCCACCTGCTCGCGGACAAATCCGAAGAGAAAGTCCTGCGTGGCGTAGTCATCTGAATCACGCGCGATGGTCATGAGACTGTTAATGCTCGCGGTGACGAGCTTTTCATGAGCGAGGGAGGCTTCGAAGAACTCGTAAGGCTCGGTGACATTCACCACGGGCTGCTCTATACCGAGAATCTCGGCTGCAACACCACGACGCTTCATGTAATTAATAAAATCCAGACCATGCGAGAGCTCTTCATGGTACTGCTGGAGCATCCAGTGGGAGCATCCCTTCAATCCAAGCTCATCAAGCTGAATGGAGAAAGATAAATAGAGGTTCGCAGAGTAAAACTCATTTTTAATCTGCACATTGAACTGCTGAATTAATTCGTTTGTCATATCAAACAACATATTATTTCACACTATTCTAACATGCAATGATTATTTAAGACATTTCTCTAATATTTATTAATATTAGAGAAATCTTCATTTTATCAAACTGGTGTTATAGGCAGGTTCTCACAATTGGCAGCCCAAGATTTTGATTGATTTTTTTGTTCAAGGTGTGCCGAATGAGGATGCC
>CAYJJD010000107.1:0-6948 GCA_964370425.1 uncultured Akkermansia sp.
AGTGAACACTGAAGCTCATGGTGACGGCACATATCAGCGAGCCCAGCCATCAGCAGGGATGGGAGGAGCAGGAGTGCTAATAGGATGTTTTTTACCGTTGCGTGAGCCATCGTGAACTATTGAGAATTTAGCAGTGCCTAACTCGCTTGTCAATGAATTTAACCGTAATGCTTGAAAAAACGCACACTCTGACATGCTTTTCGCTTGCCTTAGAGTGTATATTTTGCTAGCTTAACATAAATTTACTACTTATAACACCCTATCATGCTTGAAGCACGCCATATCAGCTTAGAAATTCCCCAAGGCGAAGAAGAATCTCTCTTCCTTCTTCGCGATGTCAACTTTTGTATCCCGCAGGGGCATTTTATGGCTATTGTCGGACCCTCAGGCTGCGGGAAGTCGACATTACTTAAAACCATCGCGGGTATCAAGGACGCGACCGATGGAGGCTTCTCCTGGATGGGGCGTGATCTTGATGAAGAGGATTTTAATGCGGGTGAGGTCGGCTATGTGCCGCAGTTCAGCATCGCGTATGAGGAGCTCACCGTCGATGAGAATATTGAGAGTGCAGCCCTGCTCCGCGTGGATGCCGACACAGAAACGATTAATAAGATCATCGACGATGTGCTAGAAGAGACAGGTCTCGTCGAAATCGCGGATCGCCCTGTAAAGCTACTCTCAGGAGGTCAGAGGCGACGTCTCGCACTGGCGATGGAGCTCGTGTCGCGCCCGCGTCTTTTGCTCTGCGATGAGGTGACGAGTGGTCTCGATCCGAACTCGGAGCGTGAGATCGTCGAGCTGCTGCATGAGCTAAGCCGTCGCGATGGGCGTATCGTCATCTCTGTGACGCATAGTCTGGCTCAGATGGAGATGTATGACAGCCTGATGGTGCTTTATGCGGGGGCTCTCGCTTACCATGGTGTGCCTTCGTCGATGAATCATTATTTCGGCGTGCAGGGCTTTGAAGAAGTCTACCCTGTCTTATACCTACGTGAGGCCGATGGCTGGAAGCAGAGCTGGCTGAAGCATAGAAAGGCCTATTACCTCGCGCTTGAGAGCGAGCACCGAGCACGCCATAACAAGAAAAAAGAAGAAAGCGGCGATGCCGATACCCTCGATGATAGGTGGGCACTATTCGAATCTAAGCAGCTCGGCGCCCAGACGCAGAATGACATCGCCCAGTCTAAGACCGAGCCTCAGAATGTTCATAAGGAAGAAGCAGCCCCGAGCGAGCAGTATGGACTGCCCAGTGTGGTCTCGCAGATGATACAGATGCTGCAGCGTCGCTTCACGATTCTCTTCCGTGACCGCTCGCAGCTGATTCTGCAGATCGCGATGATTGTGCTCTTCCCTATACTTGTCGCCTTGTTCTCCAGTAAGGGGGGCGACGCGCTTCTCGTGATTTCAAATTCATCGGGTGGTGACCTGATCGCAGTCGTGGAGGAGCAGCAGGCGCAGGCTGAGGTACGAGCCCGCGTGGGCTCAGCCGTGTCGGGTATTATTATGTTTCAGGTGATTCTCCTCGGGCTTATGGGCTCGAACAACGCAGCGCGTGAGATCGCAGCAGAACGCCTCATTATGGAAAAGGAGAAGTTCGCAGGAGCGAACCCCTTGGCCTATCTGGGGTCGAAGGTGATTTATCTAGGGGTGCTGGTGCTCGTGCAGAGTGTGTGGATGTACGCCTTTGTCCAGCATTTCTGGCCGCTGCGCGGTGACGGGATGAATCATCTGTTCTTCCTGATTCTTGCGAATGCGGCGATGACGAGTGTGTGCCTAGGCATATCTGCAAACGCTCGCACACCAGAGCAGAGCTCGCTGCTGAGTATTTACCTCGTGGGCTTCCAGCTGCCCTTGTCAGGAGCGGTGCTTGCGCTACCCTCCGTGGTGTCCATGTTCACACAGCCCTTTATTTCTGCCTACTGGGCATGGAGTGGGAGCATCGAAGGTGGTATACAGCCTGAGGTGCTCAAGGCGGTGAAGAGTATCGTCCAGACGGATTTTAGCTCTTCTGACCTTTGTACCGTTGTGCTGCTGATTCATATAGCGGTAGGCTTAGCCCTGAGCTACGTGGGCGTGCGTCGCCGTTGCTGGGATTGATCTTTATATTTATTCATTTTAACTTTTTATAAAAACTATGGCTAGAAGACGTAACACACCGAAGAAGGGTGGCAAGAAAGCCCCTATCGCTAATTATATTCTCATCGCTCTGGCCGTCGTGGCGGCTCTTTTCCTGCTCAATAAGCTATTCAAGGGGAGCGGAACGACGGAGCTCGGTGAGCCGACAAAGGGGTTTAGCATCGCAGAATACAGAAGCGGGGCTTCGCGCTACGCTGCTACAGGGAATAATTTTGTCTTTGAAGGTCGCGTCGAGGATATCAAGGAAGGCGACGCAGGGCATGTGATTATGATCTCGATGGATGATAATCCCGATGAGCGACTGCCTCTCTTCCTCCCGAAGTCTGCGCAGAACGACGTGAACGTAACACTCTATGATCGTTTTATCTTCAAAGTGGAGTGCCGCTCGGGGCGTGACGCAAATGGCGATCTCGTCAAAGGTATATTCATCATTAGCAAAATGGCCGTCGTATGAAAACTTCTCTTCTATCAGCTTTAATCCTCACTGTCCCGCTCTGCCATGCGCAGATGCCCTCTAGCTTCGACGCTTCGGGACGCTCTATCACGCAGGATGGTAAATCTAGCGGTGACCCTAGTGGTTACCAATCGGCGAGTGAGCCTGCGAACCCGCAGTTATTCGGCATGGAGGTGCCTTTACTCGACCCATCATCAGATACGATGTCCTATAATGGGGCGAAGTTTGATGTCGGGAACAATGCCATCGTGCGCGCGCGATTTGAAAAGTTTCTGCACCAGATCCCAGATGATAGCGACGAGTCGAAGCGTTATCGCAGGAGCATACAGCGACTCCTAGACACGACACAGCAGAAGCGCAAGGATAAAAAGTACGTCGTCGGTAGCGATGTTCTTCTTAAACTGGGACACGAGCTGTACGAAACCGGCAAGTACGAAGCAGACGGTGGCCAGTGCCTCGCCCTCGCGAGCTCCATCGTGAGTAGCGTCGATGCGCAGCAGGCGAATTATAAGAGAAATCAGGACAACAAGAAGCTCGATGAAGAAATCGCCAAGCTCCAGAAAGAGACAAACGATCTCTTTAATAAAAACGTGCGCAAACAAAACTCCGCCTCTAAGGATGCGAAAGTAAAGGCTCCATTGGATACGACGAAGATAGCCTACAACCAGAAGGATATCGTCGCGAGTGGCGCAGAGCAGGTCACGAATAAGGCTGAGAATATCGCCGCGTTGGCAGCCGCTAAGATTAATTACCAGAGCTTGATGCTCGGTATGCTGATGCAGCGTCGCTTCGATCATGTCGTGATCGCTGCGCGTATCTACCGTCACCTCTTTAATGATGGTGACACGCGACTGAAGCTTAATAAGAACTCTGACGCGAATAAGATGTTTCAGGATGTCTCAGGTATGCCCCCGACGGTGAATACCATGGATTCTCTCGCGAGTAATGCTCGTCGCGAAGTCGATCAGAGCATACAGGCTGTGCATAATCTCCTCGCTCAGAATAAAATGGCTGACGCGACAGCGCATCTGATTAATGCCGTAGCTATAGGTGAATACATGCAGAGCGTCGCCACCTTCCCCACAGAGAGTCGTATGCGTATCTCCCACTACTGGTCACTGCGCAAGCGAGGACTCAGCGCGCTGAATGCGCGCGACTATGGGGCCGCCGAAGTGATCGCGACCGAGATGAAGGATCTGGATGTAGACTTCGATGATTCTATGCTGATGAGCTACTGTGCTGGTAAGAAGAGGCAGAGTAATCTGCACCTGCGCAATGCGATGAAGGCACTACAGGCAGGAGATGATGAGACATTTAATAAGGAGATTTACCAAGCTGGCGTCATCTGGCCGCTCAACCCTCGCCTCGATGAAGGCGAAGAGAAGCTGATGGAGCTTGATAACAAAGATCCCGAAAAGGCAGAGTTCTCACGTCTCTTTGCGAGACAGGAGTACCGTACTATCTATAATGAGCAGGATCGCTTCGAGGTCGTGGCACTCGATGCGGAACTAAAAGTGCAGTACAAGGACGCACTGACCATGGTGGGGACTATAGACGAGATGCTGCGCCAGCTTGATGCTGTCGCGAAGCAGGATAGGCGTATCGGTCCCTGCGCTGCGTACGAGACTCTGCTGGCGAGTATGAAAGACGAGCCTCGCTACGAAAAAGATGAGGTGTTCATGGCGGCTCTGAATCGCTACGCGAACGACGCACACCAGTTCGTGCAGGCACTGAAGGATGCAGAAGACTGCGAGAGGCGACACGAGATAGGCTCGGCCATGTGCTGCTACTACCGTGCGCTTTCTATCTACCCGAACTCACGTATCGCACGAGCAGGTGCGGAGCGTGTCGCGGAGATCATCCAGAAGGCAAAGTATTAATGACGATAAGACAATAAACTCTCCCCCTAGAGTAACAGTACACCGATACTTTACTTGACATTTTAGCCACTTCCTGCGACATTTGTTTGCAAGAAGTGGTTTTTTCTTATGTCTTCTATACGCACACGCTTCGCGCCCTCACCGAGTGGACCTCTGCATGTCGGGCATCTGCTCGCTGCGGTGGAGGCCATCGAGTTCGCTCGCTCTTCTCGTGGAGAGTGCCTACTGCGCCTAGAAGATATAGATAGTCGCTGTAAGCAGCAGTGGGTAGATCTCATGTGGGATGATCTGGCGTGGCTGGGATTAGACTTCGATGGAGAGGTGCTCAGACAGAGTCTCTGCTTCTCCCGCTATGAAAGCGCACTAGATCTATTAAAGAAGCAGGGTATTCTCTATCCCTGCTTCTGCACGCGTGCTGAGATCAAGGAGCAGATGCTGGAAAGCGGACGCGCTCCCCATGCCGAGCTGGGATATCAGTACGAAGGGCTGTGTCGAGCACTCCCGCGCGATCGCGTCGAAGAAAGGCTCACGCGTGGAGATGCTCACGCGTGGCGGCTCGATATGTGCATGGCCTATGAGATGCTCGGGAGGCTGATCTGGGAAGACATGCTGCA
The DNA here is from genome assembly GCA_964370425.1 of uncultured Akkermansia sp. Classification (GTDB taxonomy): domain Bacteria; phylum Verrucomicrobiota; class Verrucomicrobiia; order Verrucomicrobiales; family Akkermansiaceae; genus Akkermansia. The sequence goes on from CAYJJD010000107.1 coordinate 5,085, forward strand.
TGGCGAGCAGGTGGTCATCGCACATGAATGGGGCGATCCCGTGCTCGCGCGAAAAGAATTCCCCGCGAGCTATCATCTCTGTGTCGTGGTCGATGACGCTTATCAGGGCATCACGCATGTGACGCGTGGGCTGGATTTATTCTCCTCCACGCATCTGCACCGCGTCATTCAGGCACTCTTAGAATTACCCACACCGCTGTACCGTCACCATGGACTCATCTGTGATGAGGCTGGTAAGAGACTAGCGAAGCGTGATGGCGCGCGATCACTAGCATCCTTACGCGAAAGTGGCATCAGCCGAGGGCAAGTGATGAAGTCTTTGTATAAAGCTATTGAAAATAAAGGGGTTTGGATCTTGTGATTCATAAAGTGAAAAAAAATCATTATTTCTATAGAAAAGTCTTGATAATCGTGGATAATCCTGTAGAATGTCCACCCATCTCACTATACTAAGCAGTATAGTACCCAGATGATATTTATCGGGTTGACTTCGGAGGTAGACTAGGATCGCTTAAAAATGAGCTAGTTAAAAACGCTGAAGTGCCTGACAAACAACAAACAAGAAGGAAACATGCCGACCATCAATCAGCTCGTCCGAAAAGGACGTATCGTACCAGAAGTGAAGTCGAAGTCTCGTGCTCTTCACAGCTGCCCTCAGCGCCGCGGTGTCTGCCTCCAGGTCATGACCCGTACACCGAAGAAGCCAAACTCCGCTCTCCGTAAAGTAGCCAAAGTTCGTCTCACGAACGGTGAAGAAGTTATCGCCTACATCGGCGGTGAAGGACACAACCTCCAGGAACACTCCATCGTGCTCGTTCGCGGCGGTCGTGTGAAGGATTTACCAGGTGTTCGTTATCATATCGTCCGTGGTGCTCTCGACTGCCTTGGCGTCGATAAGCGTCGTCGTGGTCGCTCGAAGTACGGTGCTAAGCGTCCTAAAGCAGCAAAATAATTAATTTCTTAACATTATAATATTATGGCTCGTCGTAAACGCGTCTACAAGAAAATCGAACGTCGTGACTCTCGTTACGATTCCGCGCTCGTTGGTAAGCTCATCAGCAAGGTAATGCTTGCAGGTAAGCGCTCGCTGGCAGAACGCCTCGTGTATAAGGCAATTGACATCGCTAACGAAGGTACTGACACAGTCGGACCTCTCGAGGTGCTGACACGCGCTATCGAAAATGCAAAGCCTCGCGTCGAGGTTAAGAGCCGCCGTGTAGGTGGTGCTACGTATCAGGTCCCTCTCGAGGTGGCTCCTGATCGTTCCGAGGCACTCGCTATGCGTTGGATCATTAACTACGCTCGTAACCGTAAGGGTATCCCTATGGCAAAGGCACTCGCAAACGAAATTAAGGAAGCCGCTGCTAATCAGGGTGCTGCCGTTCGTAAGCGTGATGACGTACACAAGATGGCACAGGCTAACCGTGCTTTCGCTCACTTCCGCTGGTAATAAGAGACAGTAGAAGTTTTTCGTAATCTCTGAATAGAATCTTCACATTACAAATCATATGGCTAACGTAAGCAGCCCAAACCGCAAGGCACCTCTTGAGCGCTACCGTAACTTCGGTATCGCCGCTCACATCGATGGTGGCAAAACAACGCTTTCCGAGCGTATCCTTTTCTACACAGGCATGATCCACAAGATCGGCGAGGTGCATGACGGTGCCGCGACGACCGACTGGATGGAACAGGAGCAGGAACGCGGTATCACCATTACATCCGCAGCTGTTACAACGAACTGGAAGCAGGTCAAGACAGAAGGCTGTGTCAAGCTTTTCGAGAACGAAAACTTCCAGATGAATGTGATTGACACGCCAGGTCACGTTGACTTCACCGCTGAGGTGGAGCGCTCCCTGCGTGTTCT
>CAYJJD010000108.1:0-6807 GCA_964370425.1 uncultured Akkermansia sp.
ATCACACGCTCCTGCGCTACTTCTAAGAAAACAGAAGAAATCGACGGTGTTGAGCACTACGTGATCTCCTGCGGTATCACTTCCGATTCCCACCCATTCTTCACAGGTAAGAACCAGTTCGTGGATACGGAAGGTCGTATCGACAAATTCCAGAAGCGCTTCGGTGCGGTACGCCGCCAGAAGAAGCCAACTGCGTAAGTTGTCGCTTCACAGCATTTTTCACCCCCTTGCCTTTGCTGGCAAGGGGGATTTTTTTTGCACACGCTTGATTATAGAGATGAAAAAAAACCAGCGCATTTTTCTGCGCTGGCGTGGTGTTTCTGTGTATATGAGTATTCCCGATTAGGAGGGGCGATTGCGGTATTGTTCTGCTACTCTGACGTACTTGAGTGCGTGCTGGTAGTTTGCCTCTTCTGTGGCATCATCCATGGCCTTGACGACTTTCGCAGGAGAGCCGAGCACGAGGCTATGCGGTGGGATGATAGTTCCCTTGGTGACGAGGGCGTTCGCGCCGACGATAGAGCCATGCCCGATGACGGCTCCGTCGAGGACGGTAGCCCCCATGCCGATGAGGCATTTGTCCTCTACCTTACAGGCGTGAAGCGTGACGCTGTGACCGACAGTGACGTACTCGCCTACTTCACAGCCGAAGTCGTCAGCGACGTGGAGGCAGGAGTTGTCCTGAATGTTCGAGCCCTTGCCGACGGAGATAAATTTAATGTCGCCACGCAGGGTGGTGTTGTACCATATGGAGGCGTCTTCAGCGATGGATACTTCGCCGATGAGGTCGGCACTAGCAGCGATGAATGCGCTGTCATGAATCTGGGGGCTGTGTTCGTAAAATGCTTCGATTACCATGCGGTGAGTATACAGGAAAATAGAAGCGGGGTCAATGATGAGCATTTCTGTGTCTGGTATTCAGTATTGCCCTATACATTATGTTTTTTACTTTTGCTCTACTATTTCTTTTGTATAATGATGAGATGAAAACGCTATCAGTATTCCTTGCTCTATGTTCTGTCTCAGCCACCGAGCATTCAGCACCACCAGGGCGAGCACCAGAATCACCCTGTCTTCCCTGTTCTGAGGTGGATAAGGATGAGCGCCCCTATCTCAGAGGCGGATCGTGTCCGCGCGACACGTGAGCTGGAGGATTTACGCCACGCTTTGAAGGCAGCGCATGAAGTGAAGGTGGCTCTGAAGGGCGGTGGGAAGATGGACGGTAAGCGGATATCCTACGTTAAATATTTTCCCGTAGATAAAGTAAGTCGCGATCATCTGCTGAGTCTCTCGCAGCGTGCGCGCGTCGCAGAGTACTATAGCTTTGAGCCTGCTATGAACGAGGGGATCTGTAGATTAGAATTTTACGATGAGCAGGGGCAGCGCGTGTTTCGCTCATTTTCGAGATCATCAGTCTGATCAGACTAATTTCGCAAGGTGCCCTTGAGCTTACACTCGCTGATTACACCTCTTATCGAGATCTGCTCAAGAAGATTACAGAAAACGATCTCGGTAATTAGCCGATTGAACCAATTAAGCAGCGCCTACCTGTAAGAAGGCGATGATCTCGTCCTGCTCACGGCGCGTGGCGGGACAGCTGCGCTGGCGTGCATTGAGACGGCGGCAGCAGTCTTCCACGCCTGTGAAGCGGTAAGTCGTCAGTCCGAGGTCGCGTAGCTTCTCGATGCGGCGTTTTAACTCAGCGTAGAAGAACAGAGGGAGTGGGGCTTCTTCTGCGATGGCGACGAGGTCGACATCGACAGGTGGCGTGAGCTTGCGCAGATTCTTAGCGATGCGGTTCAGACCAAGATCTTGCAGCATATCACGCATATTTGAGAAGAGGTATTCCAGGGGAATCGTGCGCAGTGGGCAGGCATTCTCTAAGTATCCCATGACACCCATGGCGATCTCGCGCTTGAAGGGTAGGGAAACCCCGCCTTGCTGAGCCGCGTCATCAAGGAGATCTTCCAGCCAGTCGAGGTCATAGTCGCCTATGACGCAAGATCCTGTCTGGAGCAGGGGTTTATTTTTCCTGAGGGATATCATGAAAGCTGTTTACTGGGAGGTGCTCTCTAAGGGACTAGAGGCTGAACTTACGCTGTAAGGGGTCGATGACTGTCTTATTCTCCATGCCTCGTACGAGGTCGATGAACTCATCAACATTCTGGAACTGCTTGTACACGGACACGTAGCGTATGTAGGCGACGGGGTCTATGTTCTGCAGCTTTTCTATCACCTTGCGACCGATGATGTAGGAAGGGACTTCCCTCTGGTGGTCGCGGTGGAGCTCGGCGACGATTTCATCGGCGGCGAGGTCGAGCTGCTCCATATTCACGGGGCGTTTTTCGCAGGCCTTTATCATGCCGCGAAGGATTTTCTCACGATTGAGCGACTGGTGGAGCTGGTCGCGCTTCACCACACGCAGCTCTGTACGCTCGATCTGCTCGTAAGTGGTGTAGCGGTAGCCGCAGCGCAGGCACTCGCGGCGACGACGGATGCAGCTCGCATCCTTCGACATGCGCGAGTCGATGACCTTGTCCTCGGTGTGGCTGCACTGCATACATCTCATATCTGAGATAGTATCACAACAGAGAGTAGAGTCAAGCAGAAAACAGTGCTTTATAGACGAATTACCCCAACATTTAGGTAGGGAGAAAATTAGTTATTATGCAGCAATGGGTAAGCTAATCATGAAGCAGCAGCCACCCGTCGCCGATTCTTCGAGTCGCAGGTCTCCCGAGATGGAGCGCAGGAGGTCACGCGAGAGTGCGAGACCGAGACCTATGCCCGGCTGCTTGCCTTTCTCATCCTTAGACGATCGTTGAAAGGGAGTGAATAAGCTCCGTCGTAGGTTCGCTGGTATGCCTGGACCCTTGTCTGAAAAACGTATCTGCAAGTTGCGGTGAGTCTGTAGGACATAGATGCTGACGCTCGCTTGGGGGCTCTTCGCGTACTTGATGGCGTTGTCCACGAGATTTGTCAGAACCTGCTCTAGCGTGAGTAGGTCGGTGCGCAGCTGCACATGATGGCATCGCTGGTCGAGGGTGTACTGGAAGCTGAATCCCGCTTCGCGCAGAGGGAGCTCAATTTTTTTAAATAGGGTGGGGAGTACTTCACCACACAGACCTACGTCTTGTCGTCCGCGTATTTTCCCGCGTGTCAAGCGCGCGAAGGCGAGCACATTCTCCACGAGGTGATTCAGGCGCAGGCTCTCTCGGTGAAGCTTCTGATGGTACTTATCCACCGTGGCGGCGGGGAGCTCCCTATTCTCAGCGAGCATCTCTGTGTAGAGTGTGAAGCTGGTGAGGGGCGTGCGCAGCTCGTGCGTGACGGCAGAGACGAAGTCACTGCGCCTGCGCTCGAAGCGCGCGTAGATGAACATGAGAAGCGCGATGAGAACGACAGCCCCTAGGCTGAGCCCCCACGCCGTGAACAGCGTGCCGCGTAGGGCTTCCGATCGCGCCTGCGCGTCGGGGATGTCAATATCCTCTCCTGGGAGGAGATTGAGAGGCAGAGGAGAGAGATTCCCCTTTTCATTATTCGGAGTTAATTGCAGGCTGGGTGAGCGGAGTCGTGGCTCGACGAGAGGGAGGAGTGCCCCTCCCAGCGCATCGACATCAATGAAGAACCCCTGAGCCGCATGACCATGCGTCGTGGGAATGGAGCGCATGTAGATGAGCTCACTATCGCCATGCCAAGAGAAGTAAGGGCTAGGCTCAGCGGTCGCCTTGATAGGATTGCTGAAGTCCGTATCCTCCATTTCGTACACGGTAAAGATAGGTGTCTGACTCGCCGCATCGAAGGAACGCTCTGCTAAGGGGTCGAAGTGGGATGCGTCAGGGTTGTAGGCCTTTCGCTTCATCGTGTCCATGACGAGGGCCTTTCTCGACATCTCGTTGCCGAAGTTCTTCGCCTCGCGCGGGTAGAAGAAGCCAGCTGGGCTCATCAGGAAGAAGCCCTTGTTAAAGTCCGCGCGCTCGTCATGCGGCACGTCATAGTTCGCCAAGCTGAAGTTCGGCATGCCGTCGTCTACCTTCGCGATCTCCTGCGCGAGGAGTCCTTGCAGCTTCGCGTCGACGCGAGGGAGGGAGAGCTTCATGAGGCGTGCTGTCTGGCTGCGCTTGTCGATCTCGATGAGCTTGCTCTCCAGACGCGAAGCCTCGATAGACAGCCACGCGGCTGCGAGAAGGCAGAGGAAAATGAAGCCCCCCGATATGAAGTAAAATCGCTTATTCATGCAGGTTTCTTCCAGATATAGCCGCGACCGCGTATGTTTTCGATATGCTGTGCTGCCGCAGGGCGCAGCTTTTCCCTCAGTCGCGTCAGAGTGACCGCCACCGTGCGTGTCTGGCTAGACAGGCTGTTACTACCCCAGATACGAACCAGCAGTTCCTCCTGAGAAATAATACGATCAGGATGCGACAGGAAGTAGCGTAGCAGCTCAAACTCCTTCTCCGAAATCTTCTCCGTACTCCCATCATCGAAGAACAACACACGCTCATCACCGCGCAGCTCACCACCGGGGAAGCTCAGTGTCGCACGCATGCCCACCTCTCGGCGTGGGTAGCGACGCAGCACGGCATTCACACGAGCGAGCAGCTCCGCGATGCTGAATGGTTTTGTGATATAGTCATCCGCGCCACGCTCCAGCCCCTTGATGCGATCGGGCTCTTCGCCTCGTGCTGTCACCATGATAGACGGGATGCCCGCGCATTCCTTTTCGATGAGTTTTAAAAGCTGGAAGCCGTCAATCTCAGGCATATTCACATCCAACAGAGCGAGGTCAACTGGCTCGCGCAGCAGTAGCTCAAAGGCTTCTCTACCGTCCTCTGCCTCCAAGACGCGGTAATCCTTAGCTCGGAGAGCATCACAGACAATGTCGCGGATAGCCTCATCATCTTCGGCTACGAGAATAGTGCGTTCCATCATGAGCCTATTCTAGCATGCGAGGGTAGGGGGGAGCAAGTTTTTCTCACCTAGGGGGAGCACCTAGGGGGAGCACCTAGGAGAAAACAGGCATGAAAGAAAGCAAGAGAAATAAAAAAGGCCCCGCTCTCATGAATAAAGAGCGAGGCTTAAAAAGGGGTAGGGGAAGTTTTTCTTTTTAGAAGCTCAGGCGGTAGCCTACGCTGGCATTGCAGTTCTGCTGTCCGTCTCGTAGGTCGACTGAGGCATCGAAGAAGAGGGCGGAGCTTTCACCCACTGGCATGCTTGCGCCTAGACCGAGCTCGACTCCTACAGGACCTGCGTCTGCGCCTTGGATGGTGGCGCGGCTACCTGCCACGCTGGCGAAGCTCACATCGGCCTCTTGGGCGCGGTCTCCTGCGTCTACTTTGAGCAGGGCGCGTGCTCCGATTAGCATGCCAAAGTCGAGCTTGCTTGCAAAGCGCGCACCGATTCCAAAGGTGCCGATGGTGTTTTCTTGCTCTCCCACGCGCAGGGCGGCATCGCTGCCTGTCTCGGTGTAGCCATCAAGGTAGCTGTGCACAAGAGCGGCATTGAAAATGGGGGTCAGCGTGCTGCTTTCGCTCAGCTCTATGTCGTAGCCTACTTCGTACATGAGACCGAAGCTGTAGCCGCTCGTGTCGCCCGTGGTGCTGTAGCTCCCACCAGCATGGCTGATGTGGCGGTCGAGGCTGGCATCCATGAGACCCCAGCTCATGATGGCGCGGTGCTGCCAGTTGCCGCTTGTGTGCTGGGCAGCGAGGCTGAGGTAGTAGCTGTCAAGGTCGCCTTCTGCTGCGTCTACACTGCTGGCGTTGAGGTCGCCATAGAGCGCGGTGAAAGCGAAGCCGAGGCTGCAATTGTCGGCTACGCCCCAGTCTGCGCCTACGCTACCGCCCCAGTTGTCGATGCTGTGCCCTGCGGCTGTGCCGTCGCTATCGAGCTCGTTGCGTCCTGCTTCGGCGGCGATCCAGTAGTTGCTTTCTCCTGCGGGCATGAAGCCCCCTGCGCGGTTGCGCATACGCATGAGCTGCCCCTCGATGTTGCTGAGGGCTGCCGAGCCAAGGCTAGTAACTCCCGCCCCTGCGAGGGCTGCAAGAACGCGTTCGCTTTCGGTGTTGCCTGTTTCGCTGTTTTTGTAGATGTCATCGAGCGTGTCGAGCACGTCTTGAATGTCGGGGCTGGGCTTGCTGCCTTGCTGGGTGGCTTTATCGAGCAGCTCGCCCCCCGCCTTGCCGTTGCTGCTGCTGCTGAGTTGCGTGTAGCTGTCTGGCGCGGGCTTGACGTTGGTAATCGCGAAGCTGTTGTTCTCAAAATCGAGGTAGTAGCCCAAGTCGCTCAGGCTGCTGCCGTTGACTAGTAGCATGGCTTCCAGCTCATCTTCGCTGAGCATGCTGGCATCGCTATGCCATGTGATGAAGCTATCTAAAACCCACTCGGCATCGCTGGGGATGGTGCGCTCAAGATTGATGCTGGCATTGCTGCCACTTTCGGCTAGCAGGCTGCCAGTCATGGTGACGTAGAGGATTTGCCCTTCTTGCAGGGTGAGTGAATCTCCCGCACCGAGGGTGAGCGCATCACTCAGCTGTACTTGACTGGGGTTTGCGGTGCTGTAGAGGGTGAGCGCACCGCCTAATTTGCCATTGCGTACAATGAGCTGGTCGCCTGCGCCTGTAGTGGTCACATAGGCGTTAAGCTGGCTGAGGTCAAAGGCGGGGTCGAGTGTTGCTCCGCGCAGGTCGGCTCGCTCAATTTGACTGGCAACGATGCCTGTGCCTGTAAAGTTTGTGCCTTGCAAGTTGAAGCCTTGCATGGCAAGGCTATCTAAGCTCACGCCTGTGAAGTTGATGCCCGACAGGTCTT
>CAYJJD010000109.1:0-6571 GCA_964370425.1 uncultured Akkermansia sp.
CTTCCCATCTGCGCTCCAAATTGCGCACCTGTGTTGGCAAGGGCTTCAAAGGTGGCGGTGAGAGCTTCGAGGGCTGGTGTGAGTGCCACGATGAAGGGCTGCCCGATGCGCACAAGAAGCTCTTCCCAAGCATCCCCCATGGTGGAGACCTTACCTGACCAAGTGGCTGATTGAAGCTCCATGGAGTTGGAGAAGCGGTTGAGGTCATTGGCTGCAATCTGCCAGACTTCGCTGCCTTTCTTTCCTGCCTTTTGGAGGTCTTCGAGCTTGGAGCGCACGTCAGGCGAGATTGCCCCGAGCTCTTGAAGGCGTGCGAGTGCTTCGCCAACTGGTCGCCCTGAGTCAAGCCCTGCGTAGAGTCGCCCTATGGTGACGGCAATTTCTGAGAAGGCGGTGTTCGTGCTCGATGCAACGTCACCGACTAATCGCAAGCCGTCTCCTGTGGCGAGTGCTCCGTTGGTGAGGGATTGCAGGGTCTTTGAGGCTGCTGCAATCTCGTTGATTTGAAAGGGCGTTGAGGCTGCGAACTGAGCGAGCTCGCCCATGCGTTCTTTCGCAGCTTGAACCGAGCCGAGCAAGGGGATAAAGGCGGTGGTGAGCGTTTCGCGTTCTGCGGCTGCGTTGATGGCGAGAAACGAACCAGCAATGGCAGTCGTAGCCGCAGCGAAAGCAGCCGTAACAGTGGTTGCTAGGCTGCCAACGCTGTTCTTGGTGCTGTTGACGGAGCTTTTTATATCCTCAAGTGCCGCCTTGAGGCTGGAAGCATCCCCTGAGAATGTGAAGGTAAGGTCGCTCATGTGGGCTTAGTTAGGTGTTTGAGGCGATGATAGAGTTGGTTGAGGTCGTTGAGGCGTTCTTCGCTTTCACTGCGCCAGTCAGTTGTTATCCCCTCGCTAATCCAGTGGCAGTGGAGGTATTGCAAGGCTCGCTTGAGGGGTAGCCAGAGGATGGTGTGTTCTGACCAGCCTGTTGAGCGAGCAATGCTGAATACCATGCTGCTGATTAGAGAGGGGGAAGCTCGTTTGGGGATTCTTCTCCGTCTCGGGGTTCGGGCGCAGCGGTCGCAGCTTCGATGCTGCCGAGATCGCCTTGGAGTACTGCGGTGACGCTTCGTAGGTCTGCTGGGGTGATTTTCAAGGCGAAAGTTGCAACGGATTTAGCGATGTCTGAGGGGCGATTGTAGATGATTTCGATGACTTCATCTATGGGTGCTGCATGAATCCAGATGTACTGGGCAAGCGCGGTTGTATCAAGCTCAGGGAGCGCGTTGGTGGCGTTGCTTCCTGCGAGTGGATTGTTCACGGCTCGCAGGAGTTCAAGTGAACCGAGAGAGACAGGGCGTAGGGTGAGACCAGTGTTCCCAATCTTGGGGGCTGGCTGTAGCATGGAGGCGTTGTTGAGTGAGTCGCGCGTTTGGATGTTGATGGACATGGTGGGGTGGTTTATTTGGTGAATTGTTTGAGAAGAACGCCAAGTTGGCTTTCGGGGCTGCCTTCTGGCACGAGGAGGGTCTTGTTTCCTCGCTTGACGAGTTCGATTTTCGGGGCGTTGCCTATGTGGTGATGGATAAGCGTTTTGAGGTTGCGCATAGCTGCGGAGAGATATGCTAGGGGGTGCTCGTTGCTGGGGGCTTGAATCCAGTTTGTGTCATCCCACTTCGCTATCATTTCACTTGTGTTGAATTTCTTGTCGTGGGACTCAGATTCAAAGAGCCAATTGACGACTGGTTGCGTGTCACCTGTGAGCTGGAAGCCTGCTCGCTCGTCAAAGGGAATGCCCAAAGCGGTGAGGCAGGCTGCAAGCATGAGGCTTTCGAGGTCGCCATCTTGGCTTTTGATGTAGCTGGTAGCGGAGCTACCTTGTCGGAGGTGGTGTTGCATTAGGGCGTTTCAGGAGGAGTTGTTACGAAGTCAAAGTGGGTGGCTGAGACTTCAAAGGTGGCAAGGTCTTCGTTCTTGAGACCAACTTTGATTTCCATGACGGCTGTCGTGCCAGCACTTGAGGCTGCGAGTCCGTGCGTGGGGGTAGGGTTGGCGAGGGTCAAAGCCGTGCCAACGCGAATATCTGTGGGATTCGTGCGAGGGATGTAGCCTTTCAATGCGATGTCGGTCTGGTCATCGTAGAAGATGATGCCGATTTTCTTTCCTCGGTAATCCTTCTGGATTTTAGTATCGGGCTTGTAGGTGATGTCTTGGGTTTCCAAGATGATGCCTTGTTGTTCTGCGGTGAACCCGAATACACCGACTGTTCCAATGATTGTTGCCATACTATAGGCGCGGTGTCAAAAAATTTGCTGTGAGCCTTGAAAATTGAGAGTATTTTGTTATAATTTCCCTATGCTTCAAACTGAAAAAATTGAGACCGCGCGTCTTGTTATGTTACCCCTAAACTTAGAGTACGCACAGGTTGTATTTGATAATTTCACGGATGAACTCACTACTTTCTTGATATCAAGTGCTCCTAAGAAAATTGCAGAAACGATGAAGTTTATCGAAATGGCAATGAGGCAGCGTAGTGAAAAAACAGATCTTGTTTACGCTATTCATCTGAAAGCAACAAATGACTTTTTGGGGCTTACTGGATTGCATCATCTTCAAAATGAGAGTCCAGAGTTTGGAATTTGGATTAAAAAAGATGCCCATAGTAATCATTATGGACGAGAGGCGATAGGTGGTCTTATGGTATTAGCTAAGCAACTTGGTTACTCTAAGGCTATTTACCCAGTAGATTGGCGTAATGAGGCAAGCAAGAAAATCCCCTTGTACTATAATGGTGTTCAAATATTAGAGCGTAAGGAACATGCAACATTCAGTAATGGTATTTTAGAGATTGATACCTACGAGATTAGCTTGTGATTGGCAGTCCGTAGATGGTGAGCCCAAAAGCTGAATTGCGAGCCCGAGGGGACGAGTTTGCGAGCCCCCACCATCAGGCAAAACGCCTCTGCATCATTTGCCGTTGCAAGCTGCTTGCAATGGGGTAGCAGGTGCTTTGCATAGGCTGGGTCGTCTGTGATGACTCGGCAGGACGTGAGCTCTACGCCTAGCTTTTCGCACTCGCGTTCGTAGTAGGTGGCTGGGCGTAGAAAATGCTTGGGCATGTCTGTGAGGTAGTCAGTGCCTCTGACATGAAGAATGGTGTAGTCTGTTACTATGGGGATGGGCTTTACGTATTGCTTAATGTCGATGCTTGGGAAGTTCGCCAAGTCGTAGACTCGCCCTGTGAGGTACTGGGGATTGTCTCCCCTTTTGCCGTGGACGAGGTGGATGCCGTGGAGCATGTGCTCAAACTCGCGGATGTTTGGGGATGCGCCTGTGGCAAAGCGAACCTCTGTGCCGTAGAGCTGCAAGGATGCTGCGATTTGCCAGAGGTTGAAGCCAAAGCGTGAGCTGAGCCTTATGCGCTTCATGATATGGTGAATGTGACTGCTCCTCCTGCTGTAGCGGTCTGCTCGTCCACGCGTGTTCCGTCTGCATTCCATGCGTGTGACCAATAACCGCTGCCGTTGTCTTGTCCTGAGAGAAAGATTTGGAGCTCATCACAGACTTTTGCCTTGATGCTTGCTTTCGTATCGCATACGAGGTTGACTACTTTGTTGCTCATGGGAGTGTTTTAGTGATTGATGTGTTGATGGTGGTCGCGGTGAAGCTGCCAGCGGTGGAAGTGATGCTGAGTTGTCCGCTTTGGCTGACTGTGAGATTTTCATTCCAGAGCATGGTGTCCATCATGGCTGATATTTCGGCGCTGATGAGCTTTTCATGGACGAGCACGTAGCTCTTGCTTTCTACTGTTTCGCCAGATGGTCCACTGGCGAAGGTTCTATTGTTGGCTGCCATGTCAGCCCGCAGATTCTCTAGGTAGCTGCTACGTGCGCTGCTGGTGGCGAAGACTCGCTCAAAGCTCTTGGTGTGGGTGGTGGTTTGGGTTTGTCCGTTGACGGTGTCGGTCGTCTCCCATTGCTCTGTCCAAGAAAGAGAATACCAGTTCTTGGGTGTTTTTACGCGTGAGGTGCGCAGTGAGGTGATGCGTAAGTACTTCACGGCTGCTGGTGGGCTGACTCGGTCAGCTGCCGTCCAACTGGTGCTGCCTGTGAGTCGCCAGTTTTGCTTTTGGCTGTTGTAGTAAATGGTCTCTGTAGCGGTCTTGAAAGGAGCATCACCCCCTCCGTGAATGGTGGTGAATGAGAACGTGGCTTCGCGTATCTTTCCTGTGCCAGAAAAGCTAATGCCTCCAATCGCGATGGTGCGCATGCCGAGCTCTTCACCTCCTTGGGTTGCCATGAATGCGCCATCTTGTCCTTCGCCTTGTACTTGGATGCTGTAGCGGAAGTGGGGCGTTTTGAGGTAGCGACTGCCTTCGTTGAGCTTGAGATTGTAGCTCACGCTCTGGGCGAGTTCTTGCACTTCTTCCTTGGTGCTGGGTTGGTTTGCCTCAATGTAGGATTCTACGCTGATGAGGTTGGGTATTTCGGTGAGAATGAGGGGGTAATCGTCCCCGAAGCTAGAGAGCTCGTAATCGTAGACATCCCCAAGGCTGCCTTCTTCTGGCTCGTCCCAATTTGAACCTCCATCGCCATCACCGCCTGTTGTGCCACCGCCACCACCGCCTCCTCCACCGCCAGTGGATTCTTCTACGATGCTTGTTTCGGTGAAGTGATAGCTTAGGCTGATGATGTCTTCGGAGCGGATGCTATTTGAATAAACACCAAAGGGGCGATTGCCTCCTATTGTTTTGAGCGCGTAGTTGATGCCTTGCTGAGAGGCATAGAAGCATTGAGCGTTGTAATAGGTCTTGCCATCTATGGTGTAGGCGGTGCGAGCTGGGATGAAGCCTGAATGCCCTGAGTGGGAGCTTGCAAGAATGGCGTTGCTCTCTTGCCCCTCTGCGTCCTCGATGCGTGAGTAGATGGCTTCGGAGGACTCGGCTATGATGAAAGATGAGGTGTTGCTATCGTAGAATACGCCTCCTTCATAGCCGAGGAGCGTGAGATTGGAAGAGATGTCGCCATGAGTGAGCTGCTGGGCTTTCTTATCAGAGATTTTGGCGAGAGGGTGCGTGAGCCAAGTCGTAGGTGTTTCAGTGTCGAGGCGCGATTGAAGCCAGTTCTCCATGCGCAGGTGTTGCGTTGAGAATTGCCCCTCTTTGAGTTCAAAGGCTTCTTGGACTGCTGCGTAGATGGGGTGCGTGGGGGCTGAATAGGTGTCTGAGCGTATCAATCCATTCACTGAGAAGCTGCTCTTGAAGTCGTCTGAGGTGGGAGGTAGCTTGACTTTCTCGCGCAGGGTGGAGTAGTTTGTGGAGCTGCTGCCGTCCTTTCGGGTTCTACTTCCCGATTTAGTGTACACGATGCTGCCTTGTTCATTGCTGTTGCAAATCGGGATGCCGACGAAGTAAAGCGTGTTGTCAATGATATTTGCCCAGTAAGACCAGATGTGCCCATAGTAGTTTTTTGTGGAGTAGAATGTGCCACCAGAGAGATGTTCTGTAGAGAGGATTTTTCCCTCTTCGGTCATTTCTATTTGTGTCTCTGAGACAGAGAGCCGAATGCGAGCCTTGCCCATGTCCATGAGCACGCCTACAAACTTGGGCAGAGCTGAGCGTATAAGTTTGCCGTTCTTGAGCAGCTTAGCTTCTGCTTCTTCTTTTGAGGCGATGCGAAGGGCTGGGCGTTGGTCGCCATGGATGAGTTGTGTGGTTTTGTTGTCTTTGATGCGAGCGAGGGCGATGCTTGTTTTTGTGGATTTCTTCTCTGGGTGCGTAGAGAAGATACCAAAGCGCAGCTTGTTTTCGTGGTCAATCTTGGCGTAGATAAAGAAGTTGGTGGGCGCGTCAGCTGGCAGATAGGGCGTATCGGGGTGCATGCTGTAATCTGCTATGTACGTCCAACCCTGCTTGTCGTTTTCATTGTACTCTGGTTCAAGCTGCGTGTAGGATTCTATCCACGCGCTGCGTTCTTCGTTGCTTGCAAAGGTGTCAAAGATGCTGGGATTGACATAGATGTCGCCATGGCGTAGCTGCTGGGTGAGAAACGATTGCCCCTCTTCACCTTCAATGTGGGCGAGAGGGTGACTCAAAGAGGCTTGATGCTGTAGTTCTATCTCAGGCATTGTCTGGTGTTTTTTCTGTGACTTCTACGCTGGTACTAGAGAGCTTGTCTGCTATGCGGTACTGGTATTCTAGCTTTCCCTCAGCGGTCATGGTGAGTTCAAGAAGAAGATAGCCGTCCTTGGCTTCAAGTGCGGTTTCTGAGTCGAATGGCGTGCCTTCTTTCGCTGGGATAATCGCGTGCCTCGCTTCAGGCAGAAAGACGCGCCCTTCTTCAACGAGTACGCGGTACTCAGGCTCGGGAACTTCTGTTCCTCCTTGCTCGTAGATGTCTGCGCATTCATGCTCTATGAGAGCCACGCTAGCGTCAAAGGGCATGGCTTTTGCTGAGCCGCCAATTTCAATACTGCCAAGATGGTACTGCGTGAGGTAGTACTTGGTTTCTGCATCCTCCTCAGAGTCCTCGGGGATTTCAACTTCTAAAAGAGCAATGGGAATGTAGATGAAGCCATCGTCCTTTTCTTCG
>CAYJJD010000110.1:0-6480 GCA_964370425.1 uncultured Akkermansia sp.
GTTAAGCGGTCGCGAATGGCATTGAGCTCGTCTTGTGTAGCGTGGTACGCGCTTGTGTGGGCGTTGATGAGGGTAGCGGTGCTGCGGTCTGCGAAATGGGGGAGCGTTTGCAGGATGGAGAATTGGGTTTCAGCTTCGTGGTTGATGTCGCCAGTTGCGCCTAGGGTGTTGATGAGCGAGATGGTGTCGTCTGCGGTTCGTGCGATGCAACGGCAGCCGAGTGAGGCGAATGTGCCACTCCATCTGTCATTGGGGTCGGTTGAGGCGTAGAGGCGCAGGGAGCGTCCGCTGAGGGGCGTTTGGTTGAAATCCCAGATGCTCCATTGACTAGTGGCTTGGGTGATGGTGTTTGTGGAGGTGGCGAGGTAGCTGTAGTCGCCATTGTCTTGTTCTTCCCAGACGTGGAGGTAGATGGGGGCAGTTTCAATTGCACCAGAGCTGTTGGAGCGGCATTTGATGCGGAGGCTTTGGAGTTTTCCTTGCGCAATGTTCTTGGGGGCGATTTGCAGCCAGTCGCAGCTTATGTTGTCGTTGCCTGTTCGGCTAGAAATGGTGCTGGTTTCTGTGGAGTAGAGGGCGGATTGGAGCGTGGAGGCGAATTGGGTATCTTGTGCTGTTTGCTCTTGCTGTACCCAGTCTTTCGTGGCGATGGCTTCGGCTACTGGGTAGTTGGAGTCAATCGCTGGAATGCTTTCTGCTGCTTTGATGATGTCATTATAGATGACTGTGGGTAGGTTTTCACTGACTCGGGTGATAGAGACAGGGTTGAGGCTTGAGTCGTAGTAGGTTTCAGTCCATGTGATTTCGCTAATGGCGTGCAGGTGGTAGAGGTCGGTTTCTTGCGCTTCAAAGGCTGCCTTGAGAGCTTCGGTGTTCACGGTTAGGAGAAGCTCGAATGTGGAGGTACTGCTCTTGATGTCTACTTCGGCACTCTCTCCGAGTAGCAGAAGTTGGGGGCTCTCGGGTGCGTTCGTGCCTGTTTGCTTCGTTCCTATGCGGATGCTGCTGGCGTTGTCGCAGTTGAGAATGACGAGCTTGATGGGGAGTTGGTCAGCTCGCTTGAGGGAAAGGGTGTGGAAGCTGTTGGCTTTCACGTCTAGGAGGGATAGCCCTGTGCTCGCCTTGCTGAGAATGCGAGCTGGGGTGTGCGATGGATCGATGTAAAGAGTGATACTCATACTATTGGGGTGGTGTCAAAAAAATGGGTGCTTGTTATTTGTTCTTCATTCATTTTTATGGATTTCTCTTACCTTCTATTACCTAATTTATTATTTGATGTTATGTCGCGTTTATGTTAGTATCCGTTCATGTCAGTTGAACAACCCCTAATCACAACAAAAACAGACCGTATTACTGTGATTGATGGTCTACGTGGTTTTGCTATTGCCGCAATCCTTCTTATTCATTGTTCGAATAATTTCACTTGGGATGTGCCTACACTGGCAAAGTACGGTTTAGATGTCTCTATGCTTTGGGCTTCACCTGAGTGGTTACAATCATTGAATGGCTGGATTCGCACTACTCTTTATTTTGTTTTTGAAAACAAGGCTTTTACTATATTTGCGCTACTCTTCGGCTTTACCTATGCGCTACAAGCGCAAAGTCGCATTAAACGAAATGTTCCGTTTATGGGGCGTATGTATTGGCGTATGCTCATTTTATTGGGCTTTGGGGTTCTCAATTCAGCTTTTTTTATAGGAGGGGATCAGCTCTTTTCTTACGGCTTAGCGATGATGCTTATTCTCCCATTGATTAAACTTTCTAATCGTACGCTTTTAATTTTGGCGAGTATTGTATTGATTCAGCCTCTTCAAATTATCAATTATTTTACCCCCTTTTATGCAGGTTGGACAAGTACCTATTACGTGGCGGTTTTTGACCATAACTTGAGTGGTGATTTTTTACAGAGTCTTGTTGCTAATGTCCGTTACGGGTTAATGGCTTCTTTTAGTTGGGGATTTGAAGGTGGTCGATTCGAGCAGACATTAGGGCTCTTTATGGTTGGAATCGTCATGTGCCGTAGCCGTTTTTTCACCTATTCTTCTACATTCTTTTGCAAATTAGCCCTAGTCGCACTCACTTGTTCAATTTTACTTTACTATATAAAAAATGATGCAGTTTTCGTTGGCTGGGGAATCTATTATAATCTTATGGCTTGTACAGCACTGATATGTGTTATTGTTCTTTTATATCGCTGGAGGAGCGAGAGTTTCATTTGGCGTAAGCTGCGCATATATGGTCGCATGAGTTTAACCAACTATATAGGACATTCTGTCATTTGTTCGATTTTATTTTATCCTTGGGGATTGAATGGCGCAGCTTATCTTGGTGTTACATTAAGTGTGCTCGTAGGTGTTATTGTGCTAATGGGGCAAATTATGATTTCTGAATGGTGGCTTAAGAATCATAAAAGAGGACCTTTGGAGGAACTTTGGCATAAACTTACATGGTTTAAATTAAATTAAAACATAAAGAAACTAACTTTGTAATTTTGCTGCTGGAGGAGTTATTCAGCTCCCGATGATAGCGGTGACGTTGCCTTCCACCTTTATGATGGGTTTTTCGCGCACTGCGTCTCGTACTTGGGTGAGGAGGTTGCTTTGTTTCTTGCTTTCGTTGAGGAGTGGTCCTCCTATGAGGATGGAGCGTCCACCGCCACCAACTCCTGCTTGGCTGGATTGGATGAATTGCCCTGATTGACGGTCTGCTTCGCGAGCGTTGTCGTCTTTCTTCTCTGCGTCTCGCTTTTCTTGCTCTCGCTTGGCGCGTGCTTCTTCGGCTTGGCTTTCGAGGGCGACAAGTTTCTGTGCCATCTCTAGGGCTTGGGCGAAGCCTTGTTTGCGGTACTCTGCGGTGAGCTCGATGATGCGTTGTTCTTCTTGCAGTTGCTTGATTTTCGTGTCGTTGCCAGCTATTTCTGCTTGGAGTAAGGCGACTTGGTGTTCGTAGTCGGCTTTTGCTTTCGTGGCTTCTTGTGCTTGCTTGCGTTGTTCCTCTGTTTGTTCCTTCATGATGCCCTTGATGCTGCGATGGAGGGTGAGGAGTTCTTCGTAGCGAGAGAGTTGTGATTGACTGATGCTGTACTTGGAGTTGTTGCTGAGTTCTGCCATTTCCTTTTCGAGGGCTTCGAGGCTGCCTAGCCCAGAATCAGAGAGTCGGAGCTTGATTTCAAGCTCTGCATTGGGGAGGCTAGAAAGGTAGGCATCGCGATTGGCTTTGCGGTAGTCTTCCTCTAGCTTTTTGAGCTTGTCGGCTGCCTGTTGCATTTCCTCTGCGAGCTTTTTCTCTTCTTCTCGCTTCTTGGCGAGGGCTGCTGCTTCGCGTTCGGCTCGTAGGGCTGATTCGACTTGCAGCGGGAGGATTTCTTCGTAGTGCTTTTTCTTGTCTCGTAGAGCGTTTACTTGGCGTTGGAGTTCTTCGGTGAGTTCTTCGTTGTCGTCCGCTTCTGCGAATGAGAGCTTTTCCTCTAGCTGCTCGATGCTTGAGTCAAGGTTATTGATAAAATTTTCTAATTCATCGAATGTCTTTACCTTCGCAGATTGAGATTCGATAGACTTGATGGTTTTGGCGTACTGCGCAGCGGCTTCGCTGGCTTGCTTGGCTGCTTCCTCATTACCAGCCCACCAGAGGTAAAGGGCTGATAGGGCTTCACTGATACCCACGAGGATGAGACCAATACCAGTGGAAGCCAAGGCTGCTTTGATGGTGAGCATACTGACACGTGTGACAGTAGCCATTGCCGTCATGGTGCTGCTCCAAATGGTGCGCATGGAGATGGCAGAGCTACGAACGTAGGCAACTGCTGAGGTGAGGCTTGACTTGATGGAGGTTGTGATTGTCGCAAAGCTCATACTGCTCATGGCAGAGCGAGTGGAGGCAATTCCTAGCCTGACGCGAGCGAGGGCAGCGTCAGCTATGGCGGTGTTCTTGCCAAAGGTGAGCCACGCAGAGGCTACAATAATGAGCATGTTGTGCGCTCCACCAAGCATGGATGAAAGCTCGGTAAGCCCAATGATGAGGGGCGTGATGGTATCAAGCACGAGAGTGAAAGCACCGCCCACGGCTGAGAGGATGCTTCCCATCTGCGCTCCAAATTGCGCACCTGTGTCGGCAAGAGCTTCAAAGGTGGAGGTGAGGGCTTCAAGTGCTGGTGTGAGAGCCACAATGAAGGGTTGCCCGATGCGAACAAGAAGCTCTTCCCAAGCATCCCCCATAGTGGAGACTTTGCCTGACCAAGTGGCAGATTGGAGCTCCATGGAGTTGGAGAAGCGGTTGAGGTCATTGGCTGCGATTTGCCAGACTTCGCTGCCTTTCTTTCCTGCCTTTTGGAGGTCTTCGAGCTTGGAGCGCACGTCAGGCGAGATTGCCCCGAGCTCTTGAAGGCGTGCGAGTGCTTCGCCAACTGGTCGCCCTGAGTCAAGCCCTGCGTAGAGTCGCCCTATGGTGACGGCAATTTCTGAGAAGGCGGTGTTCGTGCTCGATGCAACGTCACCGACTAATCGCAAGCCGTCTCCTGTGGCGAGTGCTCCGTTGGTGAGGGATTGCAGGGTCTTTGAGGCTGCTGCAATCTCGTTGATTTGAAAGGGCGTTGAGGCTGCGAACTGAGCGAGCTCGCCCATGCGTTCTTTCGCAGCTTGAACCGAGCCGAGCAAGGGGATAAAGGCGGTGGTGAGCGTTTCGCGTTCTGCGGCTGCGTTGATGGCGAGAAACGAACCAGCAATGGCAGTCGTAGCCGCAGCGAAAGCAGCCGTAACAGTGGTTGCTAGGCTGCCAACGCTGTTCTTGGTGCTGTTGACGGAGCTTTTTATATCCTCAAGTGCCGCCTTGAGGCTGGAAGCATCACCAGAGAATGTGAAGGTAAGGTCGCTCATGGTCGCGTTAGGTGTTTGAGGCGATTATAGAGTTGGTTGAGGTCTTCGAGTCTTTCGGCTGATGAACTGCGCCAGTCGGTGGTCAGCCCCTCGCTAATCCAGTGGCAGTGGAGGTACTGCAAGGCTCGCTTGAGGGGAAGCCAGAGGATGGTTTGTTCTGTCCAGCCTGTTGAGCGAGCAATGCTAAATACCATGCTGCTGATTAGAGAGGGGGTAGCTCGTTTGGGGATTCTTCTCCCTCTCGTGGTTCGGGCGCAGCGGAGGCTGCCTCTATGCTTTGCAAGTCTCCTTGCAGCAAGCCTGTGACGCTGCGTAGGTCGGCTGGGGTGATTTGCATGGCAAAGATTGCCACGGATTTTGCGATGTCTGAGGGGCGATTGTAGATGATTTCAATCACGTCATCTATGGGGGCTGCATGAATCCAGATGTACTGGGCAAGTGCTGTGGTATCAAGTTCGGGGAGCGCGTTAGTGGCGTTGCTTCCTGCCAGTGGATTGTTCACGGCTCGAAGGAGTTCGAGTGAACCGAGAGAGACTGGGCGAAGGGTGAGACCAGTGTTCCCAATCGTGGGGGCTGGTTGGAGCATGGAGGCGTTGTTGAGTGAGTCGCGTGTTTGGATGTTGATGGACATGGTGGGGTGGTTTATTTGGTGAATTGTTTGAGAAGAACGCCCAGTTGGCTTTCGGGGCTGCCCTCTGGCACGAGGAGCGTCTTGTTTCCTCGCTTGACGAGTTCTATCTTGGGGGCGTTGCCTATGTGATGGTAAATCAGCGTTTTGAGGTTGCGCATGGCTGCGGAGAGATAGGCGAGTGGATGCTCGTTATTCGGGGCTTGAATCCAGCTTGTGTCATCCCACTTCGCTATCATCTCGCTTGTGTTGAATTTTTTGTCGCGGGACTCAGATTCAAAGAGCCAATTGACTACTGGCTGCGTGTCGCCAGTGAGCTTGAAGCCCGCTCGCTCGTCAAAGGGGATGCCCAATGCGGTGAGACAGGCTGCCAACATGAGGCTTTCAAGGTCTCCATCTCGGCTTTTGATGTAATTGGTGGCTGAGCCGTCATGAATGGTGCGTTGCTTCATCTTATGGGGCTTCTGGTGTGGTGAAATCAAAGTGGGTTGCGCTCACTTCAAAGGTAGCGAGGTCTTCATTTTTGAGCCCCACCTTGATTTCCATGACTGCGGTTGTTCCTGCACTTGACGTATCAAGCCCATGCGCAGGGGGCGTGTTTGCCAGCGTGAGAGCCGTGCCCACACGGATGTCTGTAGGGTTGCTGCGAGGGATGTAGCCCTTGAGCGAGATGTCGGTTTGGTCATCATAAAAGATGATGCCGATTTTCTTGCCTCGGTAATCCTTCTGGATTTTGGTGTCGGGCTTGTAAGAAACGTCCTGCGATTCGAGGATGATGCCTTGTTGTTCTGCTTGGAGTCCAAAGACTCCTACTATTCCAATGATTGTTGCCATACTATAGGGGCGGTGTCAAAAATTTTGCCCAAAAGCTGAATTGCGAGCCAGAGGGGACGAGTTGGCGAGCTCCCACCATGAGGCAAAATGCTTCTGCATCATTTGCCGTTGCAAGCTGCTTGCAATGGGGTAGCAGGTGCTTTGCAT
>CAYJJD010000111.1:0-6276 GCA_964370425.1 uncultured Akkermansia sp.
CTCCCTATCCCGATAGGGCGATGCCTCGCAGCGGCTGCTAGCCTCAAGCTGCCATTCAAAGCATGAAGCTGCTAATTTCGCAAGGTGCCCTTTTCTGATACGGGAAAAGTTACAGTTAATGCATCAGGCTTTTACCTTCCCGCAGAAGCTTCTGGAGGCTCTGTCAGTACCGCACATACTATTGATGTTATCAACTGGGCTATTACCGATGGCTTTGATGGTGACCGTTACACCTTCGGTTCTACTATCACTGGTGATGGTAACATTCAGTTAAGTGTCTGGAAGGGTGGTACAGCCACGAACGTTTACAACTTCTCTGGGAATATGACCGAATATACTGGTGATATTATTAGTATTCCATCAGCAGGTGCAACCTCAGGGGGTATGATTCTCAACTTTATTGGCACATCTCGCGATACGGTTTCGGGTACTGGTAATATCAGCCTCGGCGCGACGGCGGTGACCTTTAACACCACTGGCGGTACAAGCAGCGTGAAGAATGGTAGCATCAGCGCGAAGGGTATCACCTTCACTGGTGGCACAGCTGAGTCGCCTAGCAGCTACACTGTAGATAGTCTTCTGAACCTGACTGCTGGGGCTCTCACCATCGCCGCTAATACGAGCGTGACGATGACTAGTGGCTCTAGTCTCACACTCGCGGCTGGCACGACCACATCACTGAGTGGCTCGCTTATATTTGATAGTGGTAGCACGCTCGATGTGCTGAATGGCACGACACTCACGAGCAGCAATCTCACCTTTACTAAGGGGATGAATATTAGTCTTGACGCTTCTACTGTGACGACAGCTCTGACTCTTACAGGTCTCACGACGGCAGGTAGTGGTACGATTAATCTGAATGTTTCCGCAGCAGAGGGCTTTACTTCGGATTCATCCTACACCCTACTCGAGGCGACGAGCTTCGACGGCTTCAGTACTGAAGATTTTAATATCATTCTTGAAGGAAGTACAAGCACTTATGATCTTAATTTCGTAGATAACAAGCTTGTCATGACAATCCTAAGAGGTGCGCAGACTCTAGCATGGGTTGGAGATGGTACTGGGTCTGGTACATGGGGCACCGATACCGCACTGACAACGTGGGAGGGTGATGAGCCTGATACTTATTTCGCTAATGGAGACTTCGTGAGCTTCGAAAACACGGTTATGGACACCGTGAACACGATCACGGTACAGGGCGAAGTCGCACCTGCGGGGGCTATTACGGTTTCTGGTGCTGGCGATACCATCATCGACACTCGTGTCGAGGGTTCTTCGATTATCGGAGCCGGTAATCTGGTGAAGAATGATGCAGGTACGCTGGCTCTTTATGGCGCGAATTCATTCTCTGGTGGCGTGACTCTCAATGGTGGTAAGCTCGTTATTGACACGGCTACTTCTATAGGCAGCGGTGATCTTACTATCAATGGCGGTGAACTCAGGGTCGAAGGCTTTTCTCCAATCACTCTTAGTGGCTCTAAGATTAACGTAGCGGCTGATACTGTCTTTGCAATTGACTTGGCTAACGATCTCACGATTAGTAACGCAGCTGGCATAGGTAATCATGCCCTATCGCTGACAGGCACTGGTACTTTCACCCATGATGCATGGGCGCAAGTAAGCAGCCTGCATCTAGGTGAGGGTGTGACGTTCAACTCCACGCAGACGAATGCAAATTCCGAGGTGGGTAAGATTATTACAGGTACAGGTACGATCAATATTGCTAATGCATCTGGTAATACAACAGATTGGAAGTTCCGTCTACAGTATGATAGCACGGATCTCTTTGGTGGTACGATCAATCTCGCGGAGAACGGAAGAGCTGTCATACTTCTCGATGGGACGACTGCGGCGGAGATCGAAGCTCTGGGCGCAGCACCAGCACGCGTGAATGTGAATCTCGGTGATGACTCTCAATTGGTAGTGGGCTCGTTAGCAGCAGCTGAGGAGACTTTCTACATTAGTTCCTTATCTGGTAATGGTAGTATGCGATTCGACTGGAATCCAGATGATTCCTCTCGTAACGTCGACCTGCAAATGTCCGCCAATAATAGTTATGGTGGTGAATTCGGTCATGACGGACGCATGGGAGACTTTATTGTCAGCTCAGTAACTGGTGCTCATCATACACTTACATTAACTGGAATAGGTCAAAATGATAATGGTACAGGGGCTAAGCAAATCCTCTATATTGATAATGCGAATGTCGAGATGACACAGGGGGCGACATGGAACACTGGTGTCAATCTTCTCGCTAATGACTCACAGCTGATTTTCAATAACAATGTAGCAGCTACTCGCGAAGCTTCTGCGGGAGCTATCACAGGTGCTGGGCAAGTCGTTATCAAGTCACTACATGAAGATGGTGTGACCATCAACAATGCGAATACCTATGAGGGTGGGACTCTGATTCAGAGTAATGCGAAACTCAAACTCGGACACGATGATGCCGCTGGCACAGGTAAGATTCAGTTGAATAGCGGTTCAGAACTAGTACTTGCTAACGGTATCACAGTGGGTAACGTCATCGAACTACTTGGCAATGCGACGCTTTCTACAGGCACTGGCGAATCGGCTACAGTAAAGGGTAATATCAGCGGAAGTGAAGCGGCTCGCTCCGTCCAAACCTTGGCGATTGAGGGAGATATCACACTCTCTGAGATGACGGTCTCTACGAATCTTTCGGTGGCAGCAGGTAGCACGCTTACACTGGACGGTGTGAGCATGAGCTCGACTCTGAATGTAGACGCGACTGGAGGAACTGTGAACTACATGAATATCGAGATGACTGGTGCCACGACGATCGACGCTAGAAAGTTGCCCACCTTCGAAACCTCAGAAGAAACGATAGAAGAGAATGTGCAGGCCTTTACAATTACAGGTCTGAACGCTGGTGTCATTCAGAACACAAAGGATTCTCTTACGCTGGATGTGACTATGACTGAGCTTGACTATGGTGCTCTAATCGCAGCCTTTGAGAACAACGAGCTAGTCGTGTTCGAACTTGACGGTATCCAGAGTTTTGATGAAGAATTATGGTATAGAGATATTACGCTAAGTCTTACTAACGGCACTGATACATTCACTTATAATGCTTTAGGTGTTGTATATGATGATATGGGCGGCGATGTCATGCTCTACATCCCAGAGCCTAGCACCGCGACGCTGAGCCTCCTCGCCTTGGCTGGTCTCCTCGTACGCCGTCGTCGACAGGCAGCTTAAGCTTCCTGTCGAAGATTGAGCTATTTCGATAAAATATAAGAGCCCGCATCTCATAAAGATGCGGGCTTCTTGATTAGCTGAAAGAGGCTTGCGATGCAGCGTCTCTCTGCGCTGTGTATCTAGCGACGTCGTCGTAGGAGTAGTCCTGTGAGGGCTAGTAGGCTGAGCGTGGCGGTGCTTGGCTCAGGCAGAGCTATCTGTACGAAGCTCCCTGTGCCCAAGCTGCTGGCTATATGCAGCCATTCCTGAGCGGAAGCTGCCCCCTCATAAATAGCGAGATTATCTACGACGTAGCCAAGTAGAGGGGTATCGCTCGCATCCTTCGCTACACCACCTAGCTCAGGCGTAGCGGCATTCGAGAAGGAGAAGTCACCCAGAATGTCACTGGCGTTAAATCCGCGGATTGTTGTACTACCTAATAGGCTGGCATCTTCACCTGTCGTGTAGAATGACAGGGTCAGCGCAGTATCACCATCGATACTTTGCCCACTCAAGATAAAGGTGAACCACGCTTCATCTGAGTCAACGAGTGACTCGAAGCCGATGATCTCAGACTCCACGAGCGTACTTCCTTTTATCGTGCTGATAAGGAAGCCCTTTTGCGCGATATTATAAGAGACGGCGAAGGCTTGCTCATTAATCTTAAAACTAACCAAGGTATCCTCCACAGTACTGCTCGTGCCACTGAACTTGAAATTACTCGCCACGGTGAAGCCGTCTTCGAAGCTTATGTTGAGCGCGTCCGCCCCTACGAAGCCAAGAGCTCCTGAGTGTATCGCGTGCCCACTTACCGACTTCGCCATACCTGGGAACTTCGCGTTGAGCCACTGCCCATCTCTGAGATTAGAGATCGTAGAGCTACCTTCATAGTCGGCTAGATTCGCACCGATCTCTAGTTCAAAGGTCGATTTATCGTAATCATTGAAATCATAGGCGTATCTCAGTGTAGCCTTTTCAGGTGCATCTGCTTGCACGTAGTAACGAACGTAATCTATCGCAAACTCCGCGGGATATTCACTTGGGTTGGCTTGCTCTGGCCAAGTAGCTGCTCCACCTATGGCTGTATTTAATATGAGGTACTGAGGTCTTCTAAAGGGATTTTCCTCCCCATTAGGGTAGTCAGCAACATCAGAATCGAAGGTCGCGAAAAGTGTACCATCGACAAACACCTTCGCCCCGCCTTCATTCCATTCTAGGGTATAGGTGTGAAATGTGCCGAAGTAGTCGGCTGTGTTCATTTGATAAGCATAGTGCTCACTGCTCAGTTTCATCGTGCCGTTTTCGCCCCAGTGGAAAGCACTTTGGACGAGGCCCGCATCTTGAGAGACATGCTCTAGGATATCAATTTCTCCGCACTTCGGCGATGACCAAGTATTACCAGGCACATCACCGAGGAGCCAGATAGCAGGCCATATACCCGTGACATCTTGAACCTTTGCGCGTACTTCTATACGCCCGTAAAGGAAGTCCTGAGTACCCCGCGTATTGACCGCGCCACTGGAGTACGGCTGCGTCTCTGTCGTCGTCTGCCACGTTGCTCCGTTAGGATCGTAATGAGGATTGACGGTGTCTTCATAGCGGGAAGTAATAATAAGCTCACCGTCCCTGACTGATACCGCATCTTCCGTATAGCAATGAGCTGTACCAGTATTGCTGAGACCTGTATCATAGTTCCATTTACTCGTATCGAGACTATCTCCGTCAAACTCGTCATTCCAGTCTAGTACCCATCCTCCGTTTAAGTTTGTAGGTGCAGACGTGGTCGCATAACTAAGGGGGGCTAGTAGCGAGAATAGTAATATTGCAGAATGAAATATTTTCATAGTAAAAATAAATAGCGAGATCTAGCAAGAAAACTCTATAAAAATCTGCCCTACTTGTCAAGTATATTTGAAAGGCTCACCAGTGTGGTCCTGATGCTTTTATTAGCGTATTCTTACGTATCGAATTCTTCTCGTGATAGGGGTGGATGGGGTGCTATCGGGATGCTTTTACTCTGAATTGTGCGACGTGTGACGATAGTGACGCCGATGATGATGAGAATGAGTGCTAGTGCTGATAAGTATCCGAAACTTTCAAGTCCCAGCCATATGCTGATGCAGAGTGCGATCACGGGTTGCACGTAATTGTAGATGACGACAACGGAGGCTGGTAGGTGCTTCTGCGCGGGGATGAGAAGGAGGTAAGAAATAAAAGTAGCGAAGAAGACTATATAGAATAGAGAAGAGATATTCACCATGCTGAGCGATCGCCATGGATAGTGGATCATATCACTAGTCACCCATGGTGCTGCGATGAGAGCTGCGATGGTGAACAGATATTTCAGGAGGGTGATGGGGTGATACTTCTTGATGATTCTGATGAAGAAGACGAAGTAAAGCGTGGCAAAGAACTGTGAACCGAGGCAGAGCGCGTCACCGAGAATGCTGGACTGACCACCAGAGCTGCTTGACGAAAAGATGAGAGTGCTCACGCCGAGGAAGGCGATGAGTACCCCCGAGGCTCTGCGCCAGCCAATTGCTTCCTTGAAAAACAAGCGCGCGAAGAATAGGGCAGTGATAGGGGTGAGTGATGCCGCCAGAGTCGCGTGTGATGGGACAGTGTACTGTAGCCCTATAATAATAGGATACTGATTAAGCACCATCCCGCACAGAGCCATCAGCACGAGATAGGGGTAATCCTTCTTGTCTATCGTGTCCTTCGGTGTGAAGATGCTGAGTATCCAGAATAAGATCGCACTACCCGCGAGGCGGCAGGTGGTAATGATGATGCCACTCGTGCCAGCGTCCGTCATGAGATGTTTGATGACTGGACTCATCAAACCGAAGAGAATAGCTGCGGAAAGAGCGTACAAATGAGCGTGGCGATTCATGGAGACCGCTATTATAGGAGCTGACAGAATGAAGTCAAGCAAGGGTAAGAAGAAAATTGAGAAAAAAATAACCTTCTAGAAAGCCCTGATAATGAGTGAGTTTTCTGTTAGGTTGTGAATTTTACGCAAAAAAATGAGAAAAAGATTCAAAACATGCTTGACGCATCGGTGAGCTTTCTGTA